>JANPJW010000119.1:0-12150 GCA_031425715.1 Chitinophagaceae bacterium
GGTTACCCCCATCCGTATGTTCGAGATGTAGAAAAGTAGCAGGATTTAAAATGCTGTCCCCATTAACCGGCTTTCCATCTATAGTACCTGTAACCCGCACTTTTTGTCCATCTGTAACCACATACTTTATATGATCAAAGTTGAGTTCAACTGCCTTGCTCTTTGTTTTGTTCAGGTAAAAACCAAGGCGGTAATTGTACTGGGGGATCGATACCTCCAACGGCTTTTCCAGGATGGCATCCATATCGGGTTTATCGTGCGCCCGTGCCTTGTGCAACTTAAATTGATCACCGTTAGCCATTCGAAAGTGTATGTTACTACGGGTATACCATTCTGTGTTGTAACCCCACTGCACATACATACCTTCAAATAGTTTATTTTTTTGTTGTGCAGTGGCTGTAAAAATGGAAGTGAGTAGCAATATACCCACAGCAAATTTTCTCATAAGGTTGTAGACTAAAATGAGTGGCAAAAATATAGTA
This sequence comes from Chitinophagaceae bacterium, assembly GCA_031425715.1. Lineage (GTDB taxonomy): Bacteria > Bacteroidota > Bacteroidia > Chitinophagales > Chitinophagaceae > Ferruginibacter. The sequence goes on from JANPJW010000119.1 coordinate 483, forward strand.
ATTCTTCCAGAGTAGTTTTTGATGCTAAGAAAAGCTGTTTTGACCTTCTACCGTCTAAACAACTTTGAAAATGCTCACACCAGCTGAGAATTTTAGAAGATGATAAAATTGCAGGTCGCCATTCATTTCTCTGCTAAGCAGTCAGCAAAGGTGTGTTTTATGTGCCATTAATTCCTGATTAACTCTTTGGACTTTCATTTGTACCCTCAAGGCAGCAATATTAATATCAAAAAATATCGACTATGAATCTAAATAATTTCACCATAAAGGCTTCTGAGGTAGTGCAGCAAGCGCAGCAGTTGGCATTTAACAACAAGAATCCCAACATTGAAACAGAGCATTTTTTGAAGGCTTTGTTAGAGATGGATGACTCGCCAATAGAATACCTGTTGAAAAAAAATAACGTCACAATCAACCTCGTGCAATCAAAATTGCAGGAACTTATTGCTAAGCTGCCTACTACCAGCGCTGAGCCTGCACAGGCGGTCGGTCGTGATGCCAACGGCATGATTCTGCGTGCCGGGGCCAACCTTAAAACATTTGGCGATGAGTTTGTAACTCCTGAGCATCTGATGATGGCCATTGTTCAAGGCAATGATGCCAGCGCTAAACTCTTGAAAGATGCTGGTCTCACAGAAAAAGGCCTGGTGGCCGCTATAAAAGAATTGCGCAAAGGCGAAACCATTTCTTCTCAAACCCAGGAGACGCAGTTTGATGCTTTGAACAAGTATGCGAAAAACTTAAACGAAATGGCCCGGCAGGGTAAGCTCGATCCTGTTATAGGGAGAGATGAAGAAATCAGGCGAACGCTCCACATTCTTAGCCGCAGAACTAAAAACAATCCAATATTGGTAGGAGAGCCGGGTGTGGGTAAAACCGCCATTGCAGAAGGCCTGGCCATGCGCATCATCAACGGTGATGTGCCGGAAAATTTAAAATCGAAAGTGATTTATGCGTTGGATATGGGCCTTTTGATAGCAGGTGCAAAATATAAAGGTGAGTTTGAAGAACGCTTAAAGTCGGTGGTGAAAGAAGTTACTTCTGCCGACGGAGAAATAGTGTTGTTCATAGACGAGATACACACGCTGGTAGGCGCAGGTGGTGGTGATGGGGCGATGGATGCTGCCAATATTTTGAAGCCAGCACTTGCGAGAGGAGAGTTGAGGGCAGTAGGCGCTACTACACTTTCTGAATACCAGAAATTTTTTGAAAAGGACAAAGCTTTGGAACGCCGGTTTCAAAAGGTTGTAATTGATGAACCAAGTGTAGAGGATGCCGTTTCTATCTTGCGGGGCTTGAAAGATCGCTACGAGACTTATCATCACGTGCGTATAAAAGATGAAGCTATTATTGCGGCAGTGGAATTATCTCACCGCTACATTTCCGATCGTTTTTTACCCGACAAAGCCATTGACCTGATAGACGAAAGTGCTGCAAAGCTTCGTATGGAAATGAACAGCATGCCCGAAGACCTCGATAAACTAGAAAGACAAATAAGACAATTAGAAATAGAAAGAGAAGCTATTAAAAGAGAAAATGATGAGCCTAAGTTGAGAGATTTGAATACGGAAATTGCAAATCTTTCTGTGGAGCGGGATACTTATAAAGCTAAGTGGACACAGGAGAAGGATCTCGTAGAAAAAATACAAAATGGCAAAGCAGCTATCGAACAGTTAAAGCAGGAAGCGGAGCAAGCGGAGCGGAATGGTGACTATGGCAAGGTGGCCGAAATACGATATGGCAAAGTAAAAGACCAGGAACTTGAAATCACACAGTTAACAGGGCAGCTCTCGAACCTATCTGAAAAGCGGTTGTTAAAGGAAGAGGTTGACGCAGAGGACATCGCCCAAAGTGTTGCCAAAGCAACAGGCATACCGGTTTCTAAGATGTTGCAAAGCGAAAGGGAAAAGTTGCTTTCGCTGGAGGATGAATTACACAAAAGGGTAGTGGGGCAAGACGAAGCAATTGAAGCTGTGGCAGATGCTATACGCCGTAGCCGTGCCGGTTTGCAGGATGCAAAGAAACCTATTGGTTCCTTTATCTTCCTTGGTACAACCGGTGTAGGTAAAACAGAACTTGCGAAGGCGCTGGCCAATTACCTGTTTGATGATGATGCCATGCTTACAAGGATAGATATGAGTGAGTACCAGGAAAAGCATTCCGTGAGCAGGCTTGTAGGAGCGCCTCCTGGTTATGTAGGTTACGATGAAGGTGGACAGTTAACAGAGGCGGTGAGACGCAAACCTTACTCCGTGGTTTTGCTCGATGAAATTGAGAAGGCGCATCCCGATGTATACAATGTTTTGCTGCAGGTGTTAGATGATGGAAGGCTGACGGACAATAAGGGCAGGGTAGTCAATTTTAAGAATACCATCATCATCATGACCAGTAACATGGGCAGCCAGGTGATACAAGATAATTTTGAAAACGTAACCGAAAAGAACAAAGATGAAGTGGTGGAAAAAACCAAGCTGGAAGTAATGAGTTTACTCAAACAAACCATTCGCCCCGAGTTCCTAAATCGTATAGACGAGGTCATTATGTTTCAACCCCTGATGAAGAAAGAGATCAAGGGTATCATCAAAATTCAGTTAGACGATCTTCGGGAATTGGTAGCAAAAAATGGCATAGAACTAAACTTCAGTGAATACGCCCTGGATTATCTTGCAGAAAATGGTTACGATCCCCAATTTGGGGCACGGCCTTTAAAAAGGCTTATTCAAAAAGAAATTGTGAACAAGCTGAGCAAAAGGATCCTGGCTTCCGAGATAGATAAGTCGGCACCAGTTTTGGTGGATGTCTTTGACGGTATGGTTGTATTTAGAAATGAACCCTTGGAACAAGCGGTTTCTTAAAAAACAGTGTTCAAACGTTAACATTTTTTAAACAGTTGATTTTAAACATTTTATGTTAGATATCGTTGAATTTTTTTCAAACGGTTTGGTTAGGATTTAAAAAAACCTATCTTCATCCGATTCAGAATTATACAATTTAGTAATATTTATCACCCACAAAACTGTGGAGAGCTCCTAAAAAACAGTTTTGCTTAATTAAAAGGAGTTTACATATGGCATTTAAGAAAGATGTAGTAGAAATAATTGAACCGAAAGATGTGTTCGTCGGCAATCCTAAAGCAGAAGTTACACTTGAAGAGTTTGGGGAGTATGAGAGTGAAGTTTGTGCTAAAGCGAATGAAATTGTAAAAAAATTGCTAATCGATTATGACGGAAGAATACGCTTCAATTTCAGGCATTTCCCGATGACTAAAATCCACCAGCGCAGTTTGAAGGCCGGTGAAGCTGCAGTAGCAACAGCCCAGGATGGTAAATTTTGGGAGATGCACAACATTCTTTTTGCAAACCGCAAAAGCTTAGGTACTACCAGCTTAAAATTGCACAGCAAAGAAGCGGGCGTTAGTAACAAACGTTTTTTAGATGACCTTGTTAATGCTACCTACGGTTGGCAGGTGCAGGGCGATTTGAAAGAAGGCATTGATCGTGGCGTAAAAGATGTACCTACTTTTTTTGTAAATGGAGAAAGAGTAGCAAAAGCTACTTATGATGAGCTAAGCAAAGCCATTGAAGCGGCTTTGAAAAAAGTAAAAAAGAAAGCTCCTGTAAAACAAAGAGCTTAAAAGATAAAAGCCCCGGTAATTTTTTACCGGGGTTTTTTTATGTGGTTTTTACAATATTTTTTATCATACCATTAAATATAAAATGGTGAAAGGGGAGCATCGCAAACCAGTAGAGCCGCCCCCATAAACCCCTTGGCCGGAAGGTAGCAGTTTGTCTTAATTGCAATTTGTGGTGCTTTTTCATAATTCTGAATTCCAACCAGGCTTCACCGGGCAATTTCATTTCGGCAAACAGGAGGAGACGGTTGTGTTTTTTATCTGCAAGCAACACCCGCCAAAAATCTAATGCATCACCGGTTTGGATGGTGAGCGCATTGGTTCGGCCCCGTCTTAATCCAACGCCTCCGGCAAATTTGTCCAGCAGTCCCCGAAACTTCCAAAGGTGGTTGCCATAATACCAGCCCCTCGCACCACCGATGCTCCAAATGTTTTGCAGTACCTGCTCGGGAGGCCCTGTTATTTCCAGCCATTTTAAATCTTTATAACACCCATGTGTGGGCACTTCTGCATAGCTCAATAGGTCCAGCGTAGTGTTGCTGCTGCTCAATGCATCTTTCCAACTGCTCAGCACCATTTGCTGTTCTATTTTTGCAAAAGCCATTTCCACCGCTGTTTCATAGGGAAAGAGAAAGATGCCTAAGTCTGCGGCGAGCGTATTAGGGCGGCACACCACATTTACTTTCATGCTGTGCACCAGGTTTACCGCAAGCTGGTAAGACGTAGAAGTAATAAAGTATAACCAGTACGACGAAAGCTTGGGCGTCATAACAGGCACAATAAAAATTGTTCGTTTCAGCCCACGCACTTTGGCAAATTGCATCAACATTTCTTTATAACTCAAAACGCCCGGGCCACCAATGTCGAAATTTTTATTGTAGCAGGATTCTTTCAACGCTACACCCGCCAGGAACTGTATCACATTTCTGATGGCTATGGGCTGGCAAAGTGTGTTGAGCCAGCGGGGCGCTATCATCACCGGAAGTTTTTCTACAATATCCCGGATGATTTCAAAAGATGCACTACCCGAACCTACAATGATACCTGCACGCAAAGCGGTGAGTGGTACCCGCCCAGCCGCCAATATCTTTTCTACCTTAAGCCGGGAGGCCAAATGCCGGGAAAGATCTGCCTCGTTGCTGATACCGGTGAGGTAAACAATTTGCCGGCAATTGGTTTTTTCTATGAAGCTTACAAAATTACTGGCCACCTTAGCTTCCATGTCCTCAAATTCTGTAGCTCCGCTCATGCTATGCATCAGGTAGTAAGCAACATCAATGTCTGTTGGTGGTTCCGGTAACTGGTCGGGCTTTAAGAAGTCTGCTTCCAGGGCTTCAATATTCGGGGAGGCATGTTCTTCGTCAAACCGATTGCGGTTGCGCACCAGGCAAATAAGCTTGTGCTCATCCTGAAGCAAAACCGGTATCAATCGTTGGCCAATATAGCCGTTGGCTCCTGTTATAAGAATCTTCATCTTTCAAGGTAACAACCCTTTTCGGAGTTTAGTTTATCTTTTTACTTCAAAACCTATATTTTTAAACAAAAAAGATGAAGATCGGCTTCGAAACCATATTGGAAAAGTTTGGCAGCATGGGAGAAAAAACCGGGTGGACTTACATCAAGATTCCTACGGTTGTGTCCGAAAAACTAATGCCGGGTAATAAAAAAGCCTTTCGGGTTAAGGGCTTGCTTGATGAGCATGCGATAAAGAGTGTAGCCCTTATACCGATGGGAGAGGGGCAATTCATTATGGCCATCAACGCAACCATGCGAAAAGCCATCCGCAAAAATATTGGAGCAACCGTGTCGGTGCTTGTTGAAGCAGACAAAGATCCTATTCCTTTATCAGGTGGTTTGTTAGAATGCCTGCAGGATGAGCCAGAGGCCTTAAAACATTTTAGTAATCTTTTACCCTCGCACCAGCAATATTATTCTAAGTGGGTAGAGAGTGCCAAAACAGAACCTACCAAAGTAAAACGTATCGGAATTGTAGTGAATGGCCTGGCGAGAGGATTAGATTTTGGTGCGATGCTGCGAGCCGAAAGAGATAAGAAAATTATTCGCTGACTTCAACCATGTATTCCAACACTGTTTTACCATCAATAATCACTCTTACCGGGTAGCTGTCTGCTGTTTTAAATTGATAATTAAAAACAATTGCGCCAGCACTTAAATTGAAGTTCATAGCTTCTGGCTTTTGTTGTTTACGGCCATCACCAATGGCTAGTTCCACGGTGCTTGCACCTGCAGCACCGAAAGGAATACTGAAGTTCACTTTCGCCTTTGTTTTTGTTTTGATGAAACCAGTAGCTGGCGTGGGTTTTTTGATGCTGTATAAGTGCGCAGCGTTGTAAAAAACCGGGAGGTTGTAAAAATCCTTCAGGCTCTTGGGTCCACCGCCGAGTTGCCATGCGCCATTGTCTGGGTAGTGGTCCAGGTTGAACAAAGTTTTGTTTGCAAAAAAATACGCACTCGTAAAGTCTTTTACAAACCCAGCCATCTTTTTATCCAACGTACCTGAAGCACGGGCTACATCTATGAAATACCACTTATCGGGGCTTGCACCTAATTGCACTACATTCCAGGAATGATTAATTTCATCTGGAGGGTTCCTCAGGTCCTCGATGCTTTGCTTTACATAGCCATCTACGGCAAGGCACCTGATATTTGCCAGGCTGCTCATTTCCTGGAAAAGTTTTGCAAAACCCAGTGAGGTAGCTTTTCTAAATTTTACAACATCTTCAGGCAGGGATTTCCGCTCATCGTTTATTTTAATTGCCTTGGCATCCAGTGCAATGTTGTTGGCTATCCAAAAAAATATTGCCCTGGCTTTCTGTTCAGCATCGGTTAATTTTAAAGTGAGCGCTTCTGTAATTTGGGCTACATTTTGACTGTCTAATGCACCTACTTTTATTACGTAATCATCTACGGCTTTGTATTCAAGATTTTGTGCCTGAGCCAATTGAACCTGTGCGGCAAAGAAGAAAAGGAGGTACAGCAAATATTTTTTCATGCGTTAAAAATAGGAAAGCTTTTCGTTAAGAAAACCCGAATTAAAAGACAGCACTTTATAACTGATCTGTAACCCACACCGCTACTGAAGCAGGCCCGCAATGAAACGCTCCCCAACCTTCTTCGTTGATGGTCACATAGCCTGCCTCCTTGTTGAGATAATCATAAAAACGTTTACCTGCATATCGGGTGCCCATCAGCATAGCTTTAGATCCTGCTTCGCTGTTGCTCATAAGCACGGCGCACCCGGTGGTAGTTTCATTGCCCTCTCTCACCCAGCCAATGCAGTTTCCATGATCAAAATAATCCCGCTGTTCGCCCCATGCTTTGTTTTTTCGCAGCCAAAGCAACTTCTCCAGGGCGGGCACTACTGCAAGGGTAATTTCATGATCATTGCCGTCTTTCCCTTTGTCTACATATTGTCCGCCGTAGATGTCCGGATAAAAGACGCAAGGGTATCCATCTTTTCGCAACAAAATCAGCGCATAGGCCAGGGGCTTGAACCAAAGTGCCACGGGGGCTTCCAGCGCTTGCAGTGGTTGAGTATCATGATTGTCTACAACAGTCACTGCCAGCAAAGGATTTGCCTGCACAAGGCTATCATCCAAAATTGTGGCAAGGTCAAAATCTTTTCCCTGCTCAGAAGCCACATGAAACTTGTGGTGCAGCGCTGCATCAAACAGCGACATTTTTCCGTTGGTGGCGGCAATGTATTTCTGCATCAGCTCCAGGTTGCCAGGTGCCCAGTATTCGCCCACGGCAAAAAACTGCTCTCCAAATGCTGCCCGCATAAAGTCGAGCCACTCGTTGTAAAATAAGGGAGAGATATGTTTCACCGCATCCAGCCGCACGCCATCAAACTTCACTTTTTCTTTGTACCACTTTCCCCATTTTTTTAATTCTTCTCTCACCGCCGGGTTTCTAAATTCCACATCGGCATACATGAGGTAATCATAGTTGCCCTTTTCATCATCTACCATTTCTTCCCAATCTTCTCCTGCATCGTTGAGGATGCTGAAAATTCCGGTTTCCTTTTTAAGGTCATCATAATCGGTACCGGAAAAACATCGGTGATCCCAAACGAAATTCGAATATTTATTTTGCCTGCCCGGGAATGTGAATTTTGTATAAGCTTCAATGTCGTAAGCCTCCGATATAAATTCATTCCTGTTTTCCGGGTCTACCTTGCGGGCCAATACCAACTCCTTTTCATCGGCACCGCCAAGGTGGTTTACCACAATGTCTGCATATACCATCAGGCCGGCTTTTTGAGCTGCCGCCACGGCCTCCACATATTCCTCTACGCTTCCATACTTTGTTTTGATACCACCCTTTTGATGAAATTCTCCCAGGTCGTACAAGTCATATACATCATAGCCCACGGAGTGCTCGCCCGCATCGGCCTTAAACGCCGGAGGAAGCCACACGGCATCAATGCCTTTGGCTACAATATCCGGTGCATCCGCTTTTAGTTTGTTCCATAAGTTTCCATCGGCCGGAAGGTACCAGTGAAAGTATTGTAGCATTACAGCATTTTCCATAATATAAAATTGTAACCGTAAACAGGGAATATTTAAAACACAGCTCACCAATAAATCGGGGCTACCCAAAAATATTACAAAAAATTTGAAAAAAGTGAGTACTTCATCAGCATCAGTCTATACCCAACTGGAAAAAAAACGTTTGTGCCCCAATGCTGTATTGGCTTTCAATCGCATTAGCTTTTATGAAGTCGCAATTTCATCATGATGTCTGTCTGCTCATCTGTACCTAACTTAAATACATGTTTGTCAAATTCTACAAAACCATTTTTCTTGTAAAACGCAATTGCCCTTGGATTCTCTTCCCATACACCCAACCATATATAGTCAGCGTCTTTCTGCTTTGCAATGTCGAAAGCTTTGTCATATAAAATTTGTCCAATCTTTTTTCCATGAAATTCTTTCAAAACATAAATGCGCTCAATTTCAAGTGCTTCCTGATCTCTGAGCTCCGTCTGTGCCTGGCCAAAATTTATCTTTAAATAGCCAATTACTTTCTTGCCAAACAGTGCAACATAAAATTCAGAGTTTGGGTTTGTTAACTCAGATGTTAGTTTGTCTACCGTAAAACCTTCTTCTAAATATTTCTGCATGTTTTCCGCCGTGTTTCCGTCTGCAAAAGTTTCAAAAAAAGTTTGCCTGCCAATTATTTGCAATTCCTTAATTTCTGGTAATCCGATTTTTTTAATTTCTATTTCGTCCATGAAGGCATGTTTAATTGTATGACAACTGCGTGGCAGTGAAGTTAGATTATTGTCTTAAAAGATTAGAGTGTCTGTTATAGTGAAATATTCGTATCGCCCTGAAATTAGTCGACTCTTTTTCACGTCACAAAAAGCTGGATAAGCCAGCATTTTTCACCTTCTTGTCTCGGGACTAGTGTCCCTTTGGGATATGGTGATACACTTTTGAAATAAAAATAAAAGGATACAGTTAGGCAATCCAAAATATGATTATGAGCATTTGATTATAAAAGCAATTTTTATTTTACCTATTTCCATTCTGCTGCTGCAAACTTGCTTACAATTAGAGTGGGGCAAAAAGAAAGCGCTTTTATGGGCAGTAGTTTTTCACATTATTCTACAATGAGTTTCTGTTGCTCCACAATAAAATCGAATGAAAGTTCTTCTAATTTTTTTCCATTTACAGTGGCATCCCAGGGCCCGTGTCCTCTGTTTACAAGAGGGTATAATTTAAACGAAGCACCTGTTGATGTGTATATATCCCGCAATTCAATGGCATTGCTATATTCTACTGTAGGATCTGCGGTACCATGGGCAATCATAATTGGAGCATCTGAACGGTCAAAGCGTTGATATCCATAAATATTATTTGTTGCTGTAACGGCTACACCGCTTCCCCAGAAATCTAAAATCGTTTTGATGCTGTAAGTCTTATTCATATTGGTAGTTGCGAGGGTAGGGTCAGTATTTAGAGATATTTCATTTGTAAAATCTGTTGTATTTGTTATCCCCAGGGTAGTAGCTATAATTGCACCGGCTGAACCCCCTCCAACTGTTATGTAGTTTGTATCTATGTTGTAATTGTCGGCATTTGCAACCAGCCATCTAATTGCAGCCTTTGCATCTCTATGTGCCGGGTACATGGCAAGGAATTGAGATTGGTCAACTATTGGTACACTATTTTGTGCATATTGTATCCATTGTGCAGGTACGGTACCTTTATCTGCCATTAATCTGTAATTAATAGAGAAAGCTACCCACCCTCTTGAAGCGAAGTAATTTGCAAGATTTACAATGTTAACGTCACTTTTATCGCCGCCAGAAAACCCTCCTCCATGAATTAATAATATGGCGGGTCGTTTTTTAGCATTATCCGTAGGTTTATAAACGTCTAATTTCAAATCCATGGTTGAATTAGAAGTGCTGTTATAGGTGGGATGCCTGAGTCCCCGGGCATACGTCATATTTTGTTCAACTGCCACGGTAAATGTTGATGCTGATTTAACAGATACAGAATTCGAAACATTGGGGTCTGTCGTTTTATCTTTTTTGCAAGAGGAAATAACAATCAGTACTAGTAATATTTTCAATAATTGATTCATTATTTCTTTTATTTTAAATTGTCAGACTATTTGAATGATAAAAGGTTTAAAAGTTTGCGCACAACGGGAGTTTATGAAAAAACCTTCCTGCTTCATAAATATACACACAATGTTAATAGCCAAATCAGCAGTTGACTTTGCATAAAATAGATATGCATTTTATTTCAGTCTGTGAGCGTCTTGCGGGGCGAAACAATCGATAGCAAATAAGCTTTTAAAACAAGTCTTTGGAGGGGGTAAAAACGAGTGTATGTTCGACAGAAATTATTAGAAAGAAGTATCCTGATTTATTTGTTTTTATGCACAGTTCGTGTTAGCGGTACGGCTTTCTTCGCTCATTATTTAGTTTGCCTATACAGTTTTATAATTTCAGTAATAACGAGTTGAGGTTTGTCTAACCAAACTGTATGTCCACAATTTTTTGCAAACACATAAGTATGATTAGGTAGCACTCCAAAAGCTTTTACACATTGTCGCCACTCATTTTTGTAAGTGTCAGTTTTAAGAAATACTTGATTCTCTGCCCCAATAACAGTTGCAGGAATTTTAGATGGGAAATTTTTCTTTTCCATTAAGTCATAAATTTCTTCATAGTTTTTTAAGACATAATAAAGTCCAACCGATTCTTTTTTAATTCTGTCCCACAACTCTGGAGTTACAGTTCCATTACCTTCTTTATTACGCTTTTTGGTATAGTTACAAGGCAATGCAGGTTCTATAAAAACTGAGCCTTTAATTTTTTGTCTATTCCGTATGGCAAATAAGATTGAATAAAAACTTCCAAACGAGTGACTGACAAGAAATATTTTTTTTGAATATCCCAATTTTTTTAAAGCAATCTCTAAAGTTTTAACTTCGTTTTGCAAGTCAATTTTATTAGTGTCAATGCCACTTAAACCTAATCCTGCCCTGTCATAAGTTATTAAGGTCGCTTCGGTAGAGTCGTGTAATTGTTTAAGGATACTTTTCCAATCAGAAGCGTCAGAGCCATTTCCTGATTCAAAGAGGATAGGAGTTCCCTTGCCGTTCACAATATTAAAGTGAAGATTATAGCCTCCAACGTCTATCAAAGTGTCAATGGTTTGGGTTCGGCCAAAATGGAATAGAAATAAATAGAAAAGTATTATAAATGCTTTTTTCATTTCTCTTTAAAGTTAATACTGACTTGAGTTTCGCTTTAAGCTGACCGCTAACGAGCAGGGCTTGCTGCGGGGCTGGAATAGTTGTTGTGTCCGCCCGGAACCGCTGCTGATTATAGATATAAAAGTACAGGTTAAAAAACAAAAGCCCAACAATGTACGTCCAGCCCAGATGAAGCACAACAGCGATAAAATGTCCATTGCTCCAATGTCCAGCCAGCCTTGCAGCAAACCCAATGTTACATGCCGTTTTTTGTCTACTGTATAATAAACTGGTAAA
>JANPJW010000120.1:0-2483 GCA_031425715.1 Chitinophagaceae bacterium
TGAGAACCAATACCACGGGTAATTCAAATACCGCTACCGGAAATAATAGTTTATCCAGCAATACTACTGGCATACAAAATACTGCAACCGGAGCTTACGCCTTACAAAACAATTCTGTAGGGGATTATAATACCGCAGCCGGTTTTTTATCTCTGAGCGCAAATAACACCGGCACCCGTAATACTGCAGCGGGCATTAATTCTTTAGTGGCAAACAGCAGTGGTATTGGCAATACTGCTTTTGGCACCAATGCGCTAACGACAAATACAACAGGCGATAACAATACCGCTTTGGGAAGAGGTGCCGATGTTTCATCCGCCAATCTGGGTAATGCAACAGCAATAGGCTATAATGCCATCGTTACCACCAGCAACAGGGTAGTTATTGGCAACAGTTCTGTAACCGTTATTGGCGGCTATGCAGGCTGGAGTAACCTTAGCGACAGCCGTTTTAAAAAAAATATACAACCCAATGTAGCAGGCCTTGACTTTATAATGAAGCTGAACCCGGTTACATACAGCATAGATGTACAAAAGCTTGATGATTTCTTTGGCAAGAAATATGAGCCCGGCGAAGACAAGGTTGCTGCTTTATCTGCCACTACGGCTAAAGAAAAAATAGTGTACAGCGGTTTTGAAGCACAGCAAGTAGAAAAGGCAGCAGCATCGGCGGGCTACAATTTCAGCGGGGTAATAAGACCACAAAATGAAAAAGACCATTACAGCATGGTGTACAGCGATTTTGTGCCTTCGCTGGTAAAAGCTATACAGGAACAACAAAAACTTATTGATGGATTAAAAAAGGAAAATGCTTCGATTAAAATTCAACAACTGGAAAAAGAAAATGCGCTTCAGGCAGCCAGTTTAGAAGAAATGAAAAAGATGCTCCTGCAGCTACAGAAAGAATTAGGAGAAATGAAAGCGGAGAAAAATAAACAATTATAAAAATAAAAATACAGCACAAATGAAAACTGTGTGGAGATTACTGTTGGAGATTTTATTCCAGGATATGCTTTTGGAGCAACGAACATGCACTGGCACTGTTACAGCAAACAGCAGCGCCTGCCGGATAGGCAGAGCAGCTGCAAGGGAGCACTTATTCCTGTATAACTTAACTATAAAATTTTTAATGCTATGAACAAGATTCTTATTTTGTTTTTTGCGTGTGCTGCTTCACATCAAATTGCAGAAGCACAAAATGTGGGCATTGGTACCAATACGCCGAATGCCTCTGCACAGCTGGAAGTATCAAGTACTTCAAAAGGTTTGCTTGCACCAAGAATGACACAGGTACAACGCAACGCTATTGTTACACCGGCGCAGGGTTTACTTGTTTTTCAAACAGACTCAGAAGCCGGTTATTATTATTACAAAGATGTTCCATCCGGCTGGCAGCTTATTACAACCGGCACTATCCCTCCCAATCAATGGTCTTCTTTTGGAGTAAATATCTACAGACCAACGGGCAATGTAGGTGTCGGAATTCTGCCCCCCTACAAATTATCCGTTGAAGACGATATCTATGTTACAGGCACTACTCCACGGTTCAGGATAACAGGTGGCACAGGTGCTACACTTTCTGAAATGCTGTGGACGTTGCCAAATAATATTATGGATTATAAAATGATGCACGCCATCAATAAATTTATTATTGGCAGAAGTACCGGGCTGTTGGGCTATACTTCGGATATCTGCATAGAACAAAATGGATTGGTAGGGATAGGCACAGAATTTCCTGCATCCAAGTTTCATGTAAATGGAGATGTGATGATTGGCTCGGGCGCTCCGGCTACCGGTTACTTACTTTCTGTAAATGGCAAAGTGATTTCCGAGGAAGTAAGGGTAGCACTTTCAGGAACTGCAGACTGGCCCGACTACGTCTTTCAAAATGACTATAAACTTCCTTCTTTAACCGAGCTGGAAAAATTTATCATTCAGCAAAAACATCTTCCCGGAATTCCCGCAGCTGCCGAGGTGAAGAACGAAGGCTTTGACCTCGGGGATATGAACAGGAGACTGCTTGAAAAAATTGAGGAACTCACCCTATACATCATTCAGCAGGATAAAAAGATAGGCAGCTTACAACAACAGGTAACTGGGTTGCTGACGGACAAACAACCGCTAAAGTAACAGCTATGATACATTGTAAACTACTCAACCCTGGTGTATGAAAAGAAATTTTTTAAGGCTGACGGTTACCTATACTCTTTGCCATGCTATGCTGCATCCTGTTATTACACAGGCACAGGTATTACCTGCTTATGATTCTGCCAAAGGCTTTTTTGATTATCAAAAAAGGATGAATGACTTCTATAAGGAAGCAGGTAAAATAAAAGGCTACAAACAATGGAAGAGGCTGGAATGGTATTTTGAAACCCGGGTTGCCATGGACGGTAAGATGGTGGATGTGCAGAAAAAAAACCAGCAAGCTGTTCAAAAAGCTGGGTTGATGAGCCAGCAACTGCGTGCGGGGCCGGAAGAGGC
>JANPJW010000121.1:0-13768 GCA_031425715.1 Chitinophagaceae bacterium
GCGATTTAAATTGGTATTTGTCATTTCCTTGATAATATACAAATTTTGAAGTGTGTTTCCTGCCTTGCTGCGCAAAATAGCGCTTGTCAGGTCTGGGTTCAATTGGGCTTCAACCAGGGTGGAAGTTTTTCAGATCCCCCAACACTGACAAGCGCTATTTTGCGCAGCAAGGCAGGAAACACACTTCAAAATTTGTATATTATCAAGGAAATGACAAATACCAATTTAAATCGCAAAATCTATCTGTTTTTAAGCACTATTTTTTTAATGTGCTTTTTAGTTTCAAGCACCTATGCACAACAAAATAGAAAAATACAAATTGTTTTGTTAGGTACTTTCCATTTGACACCTTCTGACCAGGACCTGTACAAAAACAAAAAAATTGATCTGCATTCACCTGCAAAAAAGCAAGAAATCCAGGAGATCGTAAACAGGCTGGCTGCATTTAATCCAAGTCAAATTTGCCTGGAGTACCCTATGGAAGACCAGTTAGAGATGGACAGTATTTATAGTGCTTACAAAATCGGGAAATACCAACTTGCAGATAATGAGAGAGACTTATTTGGCTTTCAGGCTGTAAAAAAGTTAGGTTTAAAATCACCTACCTGCATTAATTATAGTTTAGGAAAGTTTGATGCCGACACAGTTAGGAACTTCGCAATGCAGAACTCACAAAAGAACATTTTTGATTCATTCCAAACAGCGGCGCAAGACTTTCTGAATGAAATGGATGACAACTTAGAAGCATTGACATTGCGTAACTTTTTGCTGTATTGTAATACCGACGATGCACTTCAGAAAAATTTGAGGCTTTACACAAAGTATTTTGCAAAAATAGGAGAAGACAGCAACTACGTTGGGGCAGATTTAGTTGCAGATTGGTATAGTACCAATATTCACATTTACACAAACATTTTGCGAAGTGTAAAGCCAACAGACAAACGAATCCTTGTGTTATTTGGGCAAGGGCATATTCCTATTTTGAAACATTTATTTGAAAATAACCCTGATTTTGAGGTGATAGAAGTTAAAGAAATTCTGAAATAAAAGGACCGGCTGCGCATGTGGTACGAACACTTAGTTGTATTTTGAAATCTAAATAAATTACAATATGATGCGAAGACTTCTAATTTTTTCCCTTCTGACTTTTGTATTAATTTCTTGTAATAGCTCAAAACAGAATACCATGGGTACGACGGAAAATGAAAAATTTGTAAAACAATACTTTGAACATTTCAACAAACATGACTTTGCAAAAATGGCCAATATGTATGCTGAAACAGCTAACTTTAAAGACCCATCGTTAGGACAAGGAATTGTTAAGCAGACAAGACAACAGACGATTGAAAAATACACAGAACTTGCAAAATATTTCCCTGACTTACATGACGAGGTTATTCAAACTTATCCCTCTGGTGACAACCACATAATCGTAGAATTTATATCAAGCGGTACAGGGCCAGACAAAGTAAAATTTGAATTACCCATATGTTCAATCTTGACAATTGAGAACGGACTGATAACGAAGGATTTTACTTACTTCGACAATTTTGACGAAGAAAAATAATCATTGAAATTGGATAAAAGAGCTGCAGCAACAAAGAAGACAAAGAAGCCCGATTATTTTTAAAATTGAAAGTAATTGACGGCTTTTACGGACACTATACAAACTTCAAACTAAAATGAAAATACAGACTTTTGGGATCCTGGCTATCACTGTATTGACACAGTGCAGCCCCAAAATTTCCACAAACAAAATAGATTATTCAGCTATAGAAATTTTGCAACCAAAGATTTTTGGTGAAGGCATTATCTCTACAAAAACCGAAAGTGTTTTCGATATAGCATTTTCGCCAAACGGAAGGACAGCCTATTTTACAATGCGGAAACAAAATGAGAAACAAAAGATAATGAAGACCAATTTTGTGAAGGGGAGTTGGACAAAACCAACGGTTTGTTCATTTTCAACAGATAGAGACGAGACCCCTTTTTTAACCTCCGATGGCAATACATTATATTTTGGCTCAGAAAGACAAATTCCTGGTAAGCCAAACCTGGGGAATTTTGATATGAATATCTGGAAGGTAGAGAACACAGGAAAGGGTTGGAGTAATCCGACAGTTTTGCCAGATATTATAAACCAGGTGCAGGAAAAAAATGAAGAATGGCCATCTTCAAATGCAAACTTTATATTTTCAAATGATGATAAAAACTACCTCTATACAACCATGCAGCGTGGGTCTAAGGCTATTGAAATTTACACTACCGAAAAGAAGAATGGAACTTTCTCAAAGCCGCAAAAGATTAGTGGGCTTTTTGACAATGAAAAATATTGGAAGTATTCAGCCGTTTACTCACCGGACGGAAATTTTTTAATTTTTAATTCCTCCAATGCGCCAGGTGCTGTTGGTGGTGAAGACATATATGTTGCTAAAAAAACGCCATCTGGCTGGTCAAAAGCAGTAGGATTGGGCAACTTAGTAAACACAAAAGCAGAAGAAAGCAGTCCAAGGTTTTCAAGAGATGGTAAATACTTTTTTTTCAGCAGGGAAAACAGAATTGATCCTGAGAAGGATGGAGTCTGGAGCATCTATCACATAGAGACGAAGGCGCTAAGATTAAATGAACTATTCAAAAACTAAATAAATGAAAGCATATTTTATACTTTTTGTTTTTGTATTCCTTACATCAAGGTCACTTGGGCAAACAGTCATTGACGTTTCTAAATCTAAAAACATAGCCCAAAACGGAATTGAATTGACGACTTTTGAAGGGAAGTCTTTTACGGGTGTTTTAATAGAAAATTATCCAAATGGAAAACCTAAGCGTTGGACGTCCAAGAAAGACGGTTTAGCCGACGGCTTGTGGCAAGAGTGGTATGAAAACGGGCATTTGAAATTTAACGCCAATTGGCTAAATGGAAAAGGACACGGACTATGGGAGTACTACCACGATAATGGCTTTTTAAGACAGGAGGAATTTTACAATCTGGATATCCCAATTGGGATATTTCGGGTTTTCTATAACAATGGGCAACTAAAAACAAAAACGAGTTGGCTCAATGGTAAAAAATACGGTGAGTGGACATATTATTCGGAAGATGGGGTACTTACAAAAACAGAAATTTACAAGGAAGATAAATTAGTGGAGACCAAATAACACTTCTCTGCAAAAGCTTTGATATGGCAGGGCGACGACCAAATGCCCAGTTTTTTTGCTCCCTGGCTTTGTTACATCCAGCCCACGAATAAGGCTAAGCTGTAGTTATTGCGGTGATTTTTTGTAACTTTCTTCAGCAGTGGTTACGGGACTCACACTCATGACTATCCCCCACACCCCGGGCCGTACCTGTTATGTGCTATGTTCAACGATATCTTGTTAAATATGACAGCAACCAAACACACATTAAGGACTTGCAAAAATGGACATACATTCTACAAGAGTTCCAACTGTCTTACTTGCCCAACATGCGAGGAAGAACGAAAGCCTGCAAATACTTTTCTATCGCTTATAGGAGCGCCAGCCAGGCGAGCCTTAGAGAGAGAAGGAATTACAACCTTGGAAAAGCTTCAAACATACAGCTTAAAAGAAATTTTAGTCCTGCACGGAATGGGAAAAAGCACCCTGCCGAAACTGCAAAAGCTCCTGGAAGAAAAAGGATATTCATTTAAGTTGTAGCAGCCACTAAACATTAACTAAGAAGAAATGGCAAAGCAAAATATTAACTTAAACAGCGAGGTAACTGATTTTTTAAATGAGCAACCACATCCGTTTAGAAATGAAATTGAAGTATTGAGGAAATACATTTTATCTGCCAACCCGGCATTGACAGAAAACATAAAATGGAATGGACCAAACTATTGCCTTCAAAATCAAGACCGTGTTACCATGAGGATTCAGCCCCCTGCTAAACAAGTTCAATTAATCTTTCATAGAGGGGCAAAAAAGCAGGAGCAACCAAAAGAAAAACTCATTTCCCACAAAAGTAAAATGTTGGCCTGGAAAGAAAATGACCGGGCAATCGTAACTTTCGAGAGTATGCAAGACATCGAAAATGGTAAAGCAGAACTAACGGAGATTGTTGCTGAATGGATAAGCGCAACAAGTTAAAAAACGAAACGTGAAATGACAGAAGTGGAAAAATACATACAACAATTTGAACCTGCAGTTCAGGAAAAATTAAATGCGCTTCGACAATTATTTTTCGAGGTATTGCCTGGCATAGAAGAAAGTATTCGTTACAAAATGCCTGCATTTAAAGTGGGTACAGAGCATTTGTACTTTGCGGCTTACAAAAAACATATTGGTTTCTATCCTGTTTATGGTTTGCCAGAAATAGAAAACAAAGTTTCTGAATACAGGGCGGGAAATACAAAAGACAGTTTGCATTTTATGCTCGACAAACCTTTGCCAATTGACCTGATTAAAAACATCATCAAACTAAAATCAAAACTTTAATTAAACGAGTTAATAAAAATGGAGATAACGCCTAAACATATTGAGCGAATAGAAAAAATGACTTTCGCTTCTGTATATCCTCATTATGTTACCAAAGTTGAAAAAAAAGGACGTACAAAAGAAGAGTTACATCAAGTAATTGAATGGTTAACTGGTTTTAACGACAAAAAAATACACGCACTTATTGGCGAGAAAGCCACGTTTGAAGCTTTTTTTAAGCAAGCAACACTCAACCCAAACGCACAACTTATCAAAGGTGTAGTCTGTGGCTATCGCATTGAAGAAATTGAACATCCCTTAACCAAACAGGTAAGGTATCTTGACAAGTTAGTGGACGAATTAGCCATTGGTAAAAAGATGGATAAGATATTAAGGACTGCATAACCTGCAATGCAACCAAAAAAAGTGGAGTTGCATCAACAACACTTCTATTCAATACCAATGCAATGTTTTACTCCAACCCGAGTGCCTCCTAAAGACGTCCCAAGTTTCGGGAGTTGAGATGCTTCGGGCCTCAGCATGACAAAACATAACGGTGTGCTTTTTTCAGGAAGCGTTGAGTGTGGCGTGAGTGAGATTTGCCAAGACATGGTATAAAGCTCCTGCCTGTGATGCGTGTAAGTGTTTAGTAATTGTAGGCCACCGCAATCATATGATCACCTCAGCTTTAGTTATGTACCTTCAGCGGATTTCACACCCCTAAGCCCGGTTATGGGCGGGGGCTAGCTCTTCTGCCGCTGCAGGTAAACAGCCACCATTACAGAGTTGCCACCGTCTTGCCGTCGGCCCCTGCAAAAATAGGGAGTACGGAATTTAACTGTCTTTGTCAGGGAACAAGAGTAAATAAAAAAAGGAGTTACACCCTAGGTGCAACTCCTTCAAAATCCAACTAAGAAAACTAATTTTTAACTACTTTTTGAGACTCTACCACCTGACCCTCTATAATGAGTTGTGCTATGTACGCACCAGGTTTTAGCTGTTGTAGCCCACCCACTTTTACTTGCACTAATCCCCGTTCAACCTGGGTTCTGTTCACGAGTATTACTCTTCCGGAATAATCTACAATTCTGATTTCTACATTTGCATCCACTTCTACACTAAAGCGAAGCTCTAACTTGTCTGCAAATGGATTGGGGTATACCTGCAGGGTTCCGGCATTTTTGCTTTTTAACACAACGGCGAGCACTTCACTGTAATTTATTTTGCCATCCAGGTCTACTTGCTTCAAACGATAGAAGGCCACTTTCTGTCCTTTTAACTCTTCCGGTTTGTCATTAAAGCGATAGCTGCGTTTGCCACCCATGGCTGTGGGGTTTTCTGCAACTTTTCCAATTGTTTTATAGCCAGAGCCATTGCCAAAAGAACGCTCTATTTCAAAATGGCTGTTTGATTGCTCGTTTACAGTTGCCCAGTCCAGGGTTACATTGTTGTTGCCAGAAACGGTACCCGTAAACGAGCTATAGGTAACCGGTAACACTTGATAAGGCATGGAGATCTGCTTAAAATAACCGCAGGAGTAACGATCCTGTACAATAAATGTTGCAGCCGTTTTGTTACCAATCCACACCTCGTCTATCTCGTCTTCGTTGTAGTACCGGTAATTGATGTTGGTCATATAGGAAGTTGTATCAAGGGCCGGATAGTTTCCAATTCTACCCATTGCCTTTACCATATCACCAACATTGGTGATATCAAGTATGCTGATGTTCGAAATCATAAAATTGTCCGGCTTTTTTGCCGCCACAAATTCCTGTACTTTTTGACCATCGCCATCTACATCAATAAAAGACAACTGCATGCAATTATACTTATGTTTTTTATCGTCCACTGAGTCGAAGAACCGAATGTTAAACTCTACCCATGATTCGCTCACTCCCTGCACCACAGGCGTTTTAACCACTGGCTGCCAGGCGGCAGGGTAGCCGTACAAATTATCGTCTATGGAGGAAAGCGTAGCGCCGTTCTTAAATTCCTCGACTTTTACAAGTGCATATACGCCTGGCGTTACAGATGGAAATTTGTAAACGGAACCTTTTTGCAGGGCCTCGCCACTCACAAGTGTCGGATTACTCCAGGTCATAGCAGGTGCAATGCACTGGGCACTCATTTTCAGCGATGTAAGGGTGAGAAAGGCGCATACCAGGACGGTAGCACAGGCTCGTAGAGTTTGTCTCATTTTCTTGTGGTTTAGTATTCGTTAAAAAGCTAAACCCAAGCAATAAATGCTCATCTTTTTCAAACTTGGGTTTCTGTTTAATTTCAGGATAATCGAGGTAACAATCATTTCTGAATTGAATACAAACATATACGGATTTACATTTATCATCAAAACTATTCGCCGTAATTTTACTACTCCCTGCCGTGTTTTTACTCCTCAAAAAGGCTTAGACAATTAATTGAAAACAGCTATACACTTGATATTGAGTATCTTAAAAAATGAAAACAAATGCTTCATTGGCAAAATGTGCTCAAGCCAGTTTTCGACGAGTCGACTAAAAAGAGCGACGAAAATTTGTGCCATGCAGTCAATTTTGGATAAACAACTACAAAACTTTCGACGAAAGTATGTTTCAAATACTTTTATGTGTTAGCAGGAAGGTCGCATAACCGACGTTTTACACCGGAGCAACCCTCAGGAATTATTGGATACTCTCTAGCCAGTTTTATGACAGAGTTTCGGTGCCTTGATCACACATTGTATCCCTTCTTAAAATCTGTATGCCCACCCTTCGTTTTACCTGATCTCAATCACCTTGCGTACTGCCTTTTATACCTACTTAATTGAATTTACATTACGACCTTTACCCTCGTTTAAATCAAACTCAAAACAAGACAACTACATTTAATGGACAGCAATCCGATACTTACTGTAACCCTCAACCCAGCCATAGATAAAAGCACCAGCACGGCCAGTATCCAACCAGAATCTAAGCAACGCTGTGCCGAATTGGTAAATGAGCCGGGCGGCGGCGGCATCAATGTGAGTAAGGCCCTTCAAAGATTGAAGATACCTTCTGTAGCCATGTTTCCTGCGGGTGGCCACAATGGGGAGATGCTTAAAAGTTTATTGACGGAGGAAGGAATCCGATTTCATTCTATAAATTCCAATGCTGAAACAAGAGAAAACTGGGTAGTGCTGGAAGCTGATACCAACAATCAATACCGGTTTACTTTTCCCGGCCGTGCTATCGACGAAGATGTGGTGAGGACGCTCATCGATGACATCCGTTCTTTTAGCCCGCAATACGTTGTAGCGAGCGGAAGTTTGCCGCCGGGTTTGCCGGATTATTTTTATGGATTGATTGTAAAAACAGCGAATGCTGCAGGTGCCCGCTGCATCATTGATACTTCAGGCCCGGCATTGCAAGCGTTAAAGGGTAAGGGAGCCTACCTCATCAAACCGAATATTGGAGAACTCTGCAAAATGCTGAGCATTGAAAGATTGGAGCACAGCGAGGTACCGGATGCAGCCCAGCAGGCAGTACGAGATGGCTTTGCCGAAATCATCGCCGTATCTATGGGGCCGGAAGGAGCATGGCTGGTTACCGAAGAAAAAAAATATTTTGCCGCTGCTCCTAAAGTAGAAAAGAGAAGTACCGTGGGGGCAGGGGATAGCATGGTTGCAGGAATTACTTTTATGCTACAGCAACAAAAGCACCTGCAGCAAGTCATCAATTTTGGTGTGGCATGCGGTTCTGCCGCAACCATGAACGATGGCACCAAATTATTTTTGGAAGCCGATGCCTGGCGGCTTTACTCAGAGATTAATGAAGGACACTGAGCCTGCGATTTACTAATCTTGATGGAACCCGGAACCCTTTTGCAACAGCAGCAATATTGATTTTATCTGGCTGCATTATTCTGGAATCCTACAACCTTCTAAATATCCAGGCTTTCAGAAAACCGAAAGGGATCCGCATTTGGAAGAAGTCCTTGCTGAGCGTCTCTTTGGATTCTAATTGAATTTTAGGAAGAACGCACACAACAAAAATGCCCCTCTTCGAGAAGCATTTTAGCAAAGGTAACCGCTGATAAAAATAATTTTTCTTGTTTGTGGTTTCAATTTTTAAAATACATTCTATCAGAAAATGCATTTTAGTTTCTTTCTTGCTCTGGTTGGTTGTTAGTTAGGGTTTGGATGACGGTGAATTTTTTATAGGTTTTGGACCTTACAGATTTTCTTTTGGGTTTAAATTCAATTTGCTTTTTATAGGTATAAGATGCCGTAGTCTTTAAAAGGTGTTGGATTCGTTTGGTTTACTTTGGTTTTAAAATCAGCTGGCTTTTTAAAGGTTTTGGATCTGATATTTAATTTTCAACTCACTCATTGTTGCTGATGTAAAATTGTAGTTTTTTACTCCAGGGAAAATTATTTTTCGGCAGATGACCAACTTTCTTCGACGAAAGCTGCTTTTTTGGCTTTGAAATGAGTGGAGCGGCCCTGTAAAATTCAGTTCCTCTGTCTGACCAAGCCTCTCTAAACCGCAAAAAAAATACCCCTGGTAAAGGGGCATTATAGCAATTTTTTTAGGCTGGTTCCTACACGGCGATATTGATACGGCCCATCACCTCGCTTTTCAAGACCTTACTCACCGGTATCTGATCCATTCCGATTCTCAACGTATAATCTTCGATGTTGACAATTTTTTTAAGATTAACAATAAAAGAGCGATGCACCTTCATGAAGTTACCCTTGCAAAGCTGCTCCTCAACAGCTTTTAACGTACTGTGCGCAATGTATTTCTTTTCAGTAGTGCAGTATTTCACGTAGTCGCCGATGCTCTCGATGTATAGAATATCATTATAATACAGACGGGTAAGTTTCCCTCCCGATTTAATAAAGATGTCGTCCGCCTTTGGCTCCACTACCAGTTCCTTAGAAAAATTATCGGCCCGGTTTACGGCTTCTTGAAAGCGGATGTAAGAGAAGGGCTTTTTCAGGTAGTCAGTAACATGGTACTGAAATGCATCGTATGCATAATCCGTTTTAGACGTGGTGAGAATCACCTTGGGCATAAACTGCAATTTGTCCAGCAACTGAAAACCCGTATCTCCCGGCATTTCTACATCTAAAAAAATAATATCAACCTGGTTATGCTGCAGGAAAGACAAGGCAGAAGCAGATTCTGGAAAGGAACCAGACACATTGATCTTTCCACTTTTAGCACAATAAAGTTCTAAAAACTGGCGGGATAAGGGCTCGTCGTCTACAATAATGGCGCTTAGTTTCATTTAGAAAGTTTATAGATTCCTGATTCTGGTTAATTCGTTTTCTATTACCGGTATCATTTGGTTTAGCTCCATCGAAAACGAGGAGTAAAGCGTTGCTACATCTTGTATGCTCGCCACTTGTTTACACTGGCTTTCTAGTACTGCGGCTTTATCAGTGAGCCCTGTAAGACCAACGTAACTCAACACGGGCTTTATTTTGTGTACATTTTTCCTGAAATTTTCAAGATCGCAGCCCTGGTAATAATTTTTTATTTCGCTTAACTGGCTGGGCAGGGTTTGCAAAAACTGGTCAAAAACCATTTCTGCATGTTCCATATCACCCTCATATACACTTTCTAAAAAAGTCCTATCTAAGCGGCCATCAAAAACAAACGCTGCCTCGCTCATACAATTAAAAATTATTTTTTGATAATACAACTCATGTAACGCCGAAACGCCTTAAATATTCTCAAAAGACTAAATAAAGTATTTATACGTTTAAAACTCTTTAACAGCATCCATAAAGATCTCACTATGAAAAGCAAGGTAGAACAGGGCTTCCTGTGGGGGAAGTTTTCTTTGTTTCAAAAGAAACAGCAAAGCACAGAGCTGCTTCCCATTTGTAATGCAGAGTTGTTGAATCTATATCCCGATGCCTGTATAGTGCTCAACAGGGAGAACAACGAGGTAGTATGCTTTAATGACCAGTTCCTTTCTTTGCTCGAATTGCCCCTGGATACCCCGCTGAAAAATACCAATTTTATACACATCCTGATGAAACACCTTGCTTCAGACAGCGGCAATAAAGATCTTATCATGAATGGTATTCCCCCATTGTGGGAAGGGGAGGGTGGCTTTACCACTTTAAATAATCAAAAGATTTATGTTAGCATAAAAAGCAGGGGCTTTCTGAAAAATGATGTAGAATATCAACTTCTTTTTTTGAGGGATATAACCATGCATAAACTAGCGGAAACTGAACTGAAAAATCACAAGCTGCAAGTGCAAAAAGCTGCCAAGGCTAAAGCCCGCTTTCTGAGTAGCATGAGCCACGAACTAAGAACGCCCCTGAATGGTATTATCGGAACTTCTCATCTCATATTAACCGATGAGGAACTGCCCGATAAAATAAAACAAAATATGCAGGTGCTTAAGTATTCTTCGGAACACATGCTTGGCATCATCAACGACATCCTGGATTTTAGTAAGATAGATGCCGGTAAGCTTGAATTGAAGAAACAGCAATTCAACCTTCGGCATTGTGTGAACAACATCGTTCGCTCGTTTGAAAGCCAGTTTAAGGCAAAAAAAATTGCGATAGATCTTGTCTGCAACGATATTCCTGATGACATTGATATTTTTAGCGATGAAATAAAGCTAAGCCAGGTATTTAAAAACCTCATTTCTAATTCACTCAAATTTACCTACGAAGGATCGGTGAGTTTACAGCTCACCATGCTAAAAAGAGATGCGAAGACTACTACCATCTCGTTTGCAGTAAAAGATACGGGCATCGGTATACCAGAAGATAAACTCACGGAAATTTTCCAGGGATTTGTTCAGGTGCACGATGATGAGTTAAGTCGCAGGCATGGCGGTACTGGTTTAGGCTTAACCATCAGCGAGCGGCTGGTGGCAAAGTTTGGCGGAACCCTGCAGGTAGAAAGCACCATCAAACAAGGTTCCTGTTTCTTTTTTACATTGACTTTTGAAAATGCACTGGCCTCTGTTGTACCACTGAGCGATGCAGCACTGTTACCAGGCATTATTGAAGATTCACGTGGCCTCCGTGTGCTGGTGGTAGAAGACAACGAAATAAATGCCAGCATCCTCATCAAGTTCCTGCAAAAATGGGGTATCCGGATCAAAGCAGCATCTAATGGAATTCAAGCCTTAGAACTCATTAAATACCACAAATTTGATATGATCTTGATGGACCTTGAGATGCCGGAAATGGACGGTTATACGGCTATTAAAATCATCCGGGAAACAGACCGCACCACCCCTGTGCTGGCATTTACAGCCACCCTGTTAGAAAATATGGATACGTTGATTTCTGATGATTGTTTCAACGATTATATACTCAAGCCTTATCGCCCGGGAGAGCTAAAAAAGAAAATCCTTCAATATGCGCCGCACCGAAAAATTGAATATGCTGCATAGCAATTGCTCAAACTCAGCTGGGCTATAACGCTTAGAAAGTTTGCCACCTGGCAGGAATCGTTTTACTAATTGTAAGATCTTAAAACCACTTACTCGTAGCAATATTTACCTTTTGAAAAATTAAGCCAATGCGGCTGCGGCCGGCAGTGGTAAGGTAAAATAAAAACAAGATCCGTTTTCTTTGCTGCTTTCCGCCCATATGCTGCCATGATGCGCTTCCACAATTTTTCTACTAAGAAAAAGACCAATTCCCATACCCGGAAACCTTTCGCTGGCATTTGCTGCCCGGTAAAAAAGTTGAAAGAGGTTTTGATGATGGTCGGTAGAAATGCCAATACCAAAATCCCGCACGTACACCAGCACTTCGTTTTCCTGAAGCCTGATTCCTACCTGCACTTCAGCCGCATCCGGCGAATACTTGATGGCATTGCTGAGTAGGTTGGCAATTACCTGCTCTATCCTTAACCTGTCTGCCACGCAGTTTTGCTGCAAGGTTTCTACAATTTGAATCTGGTGCAATTCCGTAGTTCGCCGGAGATCTTCCACACATTCCTGTAGCAACTCGCCTATGTCGAATGATTCCTGCTGATACTCCATTCGGTCGGCTTTTATTTTAGATACATCCAGTAAGTCTGCTATCAATTTTTCTAATTTGGCAGCAGATGCAAGCGCTTTGGGCAGCCAGATACCCTGGTTATCACTACCATTTTTTTCTGCCCCGTTTTTCATGATTTGCAGGTAGGCTTTCAGACTGGTGAGCGGTGTTTTCAATTCGTGACTTGCCATACTTAAAAACTCGTCTTGCTTTTCGTTCATCAACTTAGACTGAAGCAGCTGCGCTTCCCGCAGAATCACTTCTTGCTGCAGTTGTTTGTAGTCGCTGATATCCGTTATAAAAGCAATGAAGACCCAGCCAGTTGCAGTTTGTACATTAGAAATACTGAGAGTGATGGGGAAGGTATGACCCAGTTGGTGCAAGGCAGTTATCTCTATGGTTTTGTTAAGCACCGGCCCATAGCCTGTAGCCAAAAAATGCTCCATACCACGGGCATGAGCCTCCCGGTGAATTTCCGGAATAATCACATCGGCCATCGGCTTGCCAATTACATCGGTTGCCGAATAACCAAAGATGGCTTCTGCCTTAGGGTTCCATTCCAAAACGGATTGTTGCTCGTTGATGATGACCACGGCCGACGGAGCACTGCTAATGATGCTGGCGAGCCAGCGTTCGTTTTTGGCAATAGCCATTGCTGCTTCCCGCTCTTTTGTATTGTTTCTGAATACACCCCTGGTGTAGAGGGCCTCTCCCTGCTCGTAAAAACACCCCACCTGGCCCTCAAGCAGCACTTCGGCACCGGTTTTAGATTGCATGCTAAAGCTGTTATCACCTGTTTTTCGAAACTTTATAACTTCGGTACGATAGGAGAGATAATGATCCCGGTGAAAAGGCGACACAAAATCATATATACTTTTTCCATGCACTTCTTCCATGGTATATCCGAGGGTATGCAGCCAGCTGGGGTTTACCGTGATAATATACCCATCACCGTCTACAAAATGAATGAGGTCGCTGCTGTGGTCAAACAGATCCTGGAAATGAGCGTCAAAATTAAGTTGCTTCATGGGCAAATAGAAACTTAAGTGATTGCAAACAATCTGCCAACCTAAAAATAACGGCAACAGTTGCCAACACAATTGCGTTGGCACTTACAAACAACTGCCGTAATACAACAGGGAGGAACTGTGTAATAATAAATCAAGTTCGGCCATCAACCTCAAAGAACTACCCTGTTATCAACTTAAATCAATCTTTATTACTTCTCACAACGTACTTTAACAGAAATGAACTCAATCAACAAGACTTTCCGCCTAACCCTTTCTCTTTTTGCTGCACTAATTATTTTTTCTATGAGTGGTTGCGCCTTTATAACAATTA
>JANPJW010000122.1:0-11030 GCA_031425715.1 Chitinophagaceae bacterium
ACCTGCCAGTTGTTGGGCATAGAGAAGCTTCCATTTGATTTTACACTCTGAAATTTAATATTGCCTACAAAGCCACTTGCCACGCCAAGATCCCATTTGTAGCTGTTGCCGGGGCCAAATTCAAAGTTTTCGTTAGAGGCGTGCGTATTGGCACCTGCGTTGGCTCCTGTGTATGCATTTACATATTGCGTCATTCCTGTAAAATTGCTGATCCATTTTCCATTAAGATCAGCAGGTGCAACCGCAAACTTATTGTACGTAACCATATTGGCCATTTTGTTCCAGCTCTCCGCCAACGCTTCAGTTGTATACCCGCCAAAATCTTTTTCGAAGGAGCTTTTATCAGGCGAAATAAATTCGATGTATTTTCCCCTGCCACTCGAAAAATTCTTTTTAAACAATACAACATACACCTTCTTGCCGGTGATAATTTCAACCATGTCTGCTTCTGCAAATTCAATGGACTCATAACTATAAAGCGATTTAAAATCCATATTTGTCGCACTGCTGTATCTTGGCGCTACCAGCACATCCCATGCTTTTTTCAAACCCGTTATCAAGTCTGAATTATATTCATCTGCAGCTTTGTTGGGATAGTGAAGTACTACTTTTAGGTTTCCCTTTGTTACCTCCACCCAATCATCTTTTGCAGTGCTACTCCATCCATCATCAAAGTTGGTAGTGGTAAATGCAAACCTGGAATTTGTAACAGGAACCGTTTGTTGCGTTGGCGGTTTAGTTGTGGTGGATGTTTGGTTCTTAGCCGCAGCCACGCTCTCCGTATTCCTGGGTGGCGGAGCAGCGAAAGCTTTGGCAAAATAGAGACCGGTCTCCTTCGTATCCGCAGAGACATACATAAGAATATGTTGCTTGTCTTTTTGTAACCAGGCATATTTTTTATCTTCGGGGACAGTTGAAACTAGCCATCCTACATCAGTAAGATTTTTCATTAGGGAATCTGTATTGAATCCGCTGACAGCAGATGCAGGTAATACCAGTACCTCCATTGCAGAAAGGGAAACGTTTGCTTTCTTGCCCTCTATGTCTAATAACATTTTGGCACCGGCCTCACTAAACATCCTTTTATCTTGTTTACTTCCGGTAGGTAGTTTAATGCCTGTTATGGGTGAATGCGTAACCGCTACTAATTTTTTTTGACCGAAGGAAGCGGCGATCATGCAAAAGCTGAGTAACAGGAGGAATATATTTTTCATAATTGGCTGTATGGATGATGGATTTACTCTCCGGGTAGTTTTATTACTGGCCGGGCAGGGGAGGAATTAATATAAACCCATGCATCTTTTTGATAATTATTGAAAGGTCCATCTCTTATTGTTTGAAGATTTGCTTTTAAGATAAGCTGCCACTCGTTATTTTCGGGGATATCAACTTTTGAAAAAGTGTAACTCACTTTTTCCAATGCTACGTTTTGTGTTTTTAATAGCTTGCCCCATTGGTCATTATTATTCACTTTGCTCCATTCTT
Source organism: Chitinophagaceae bacterium (assembly GCA_031425715.1). Taxonomy (GTDB): domain Bacteria; phylum Bacteroidota; class Bacteroidia; order Chitinophagales; family Chitinophagaceae; genus Ferruginibacter. The sequence continues at coordinate 1,486 of JANPJW010000122.1, forward strand.
CTAATACAGATCTCTGCGGATTAACGGTTAGGATATTCCCTGTTTTTTTATACGTACCATTTTCTCTACCTAAAAATGTGGAGTTCATGAGTGGGTCATACGTTTTTATATTACAGGTGTAAGCGCCATTTTCTTTAAAAGTATATTGTCTGAAGATGGTACTCATCACTCCATTTTTTACCCTGTAGTTAGAGTTATCGCTGGAACTCATACACCAGGTACCAAGTATCGAAGTACTATTATTTATGTTTGTTTCTTGTAACGGCTCCTTTTGTACTTCTGTTGTTATCTTTTCTCCATTTGGTAATTCAATAACAGGGTTGTTGGCAGAGATGGGGCTATAGTACCATGCATTGTCAAAAGTTTTATTATTGCTATGGGGTCCATCTCGTTGTGTTACCGTATTATTTTGTAAAACGAGATTCCAGATTTGTATACCGGAGAAATAGTGTTTGGTAAACTGGTAAGTTACTTTTTCCAATGGTCTTTTTTGGCTTGATAAAAGGCTGCCCCATTTATCGCCGCCATCTTTTTTGCTCCATGCTTCTATCACACTTTTTTGCGGGCTGATGGTAATACTATTTCCACTCACCTGGTAGGTACCATTTTCTTTTACTAAAAAGATTTTAGCCAATGACATGCCGAAGGTTTTAGAAACAAAATGATAGGTTCCGTTGGAATTAAAAATATACTGATCGCTTGAATACCCGGCAATTGAAGTTGCATAGGCATCATTATAAGATGGATTGACACTTCCTGTTTTTTTCCATGTACCCACTACAGAATTCTTATCGTCCTCCCCAACCGGACTTTCGGTAGAAACGGTTCCAGGTTTTTTTAAATCAAGTGATTCAATTAATGCCTGAACATCTTTTAAGTACTCCTTGCTGTTGGTAACAGCCACGATACTGGCGCACCTGTTGTAGCCGCTTACGGTGGTAAGCATGGCCATGGCTTCCCTGGTTTCAAAAGTAAATTTGCTGCTGCCTGCTTTTATTTTCCAGCCTTCGGCTTCCTGTATTTCATTTTCTTTTCGTTCACTGGTAGGGTTATAATTCTTTACCACTAAATCCTGCCATTCGCTTTCAAAATCAGCTTCAATAGTTCCTTTACTCACGGTACTTTTTATAACATTAATCCGGCACCAGCTTTTTGTTTTATTATCAGTAATGGTATAGCTCAGCAGGGTTTCTTCCACGTTTTTTGTCCAGCCTTTGGGGGGAGTGAAAGTAATAAGGTCAAAGGCTTGCTTTTGTGCAAACGATATTGTAGCACCTAAACAACAAATAAAAAGCAACATTATTTTTTTCATCATATTATTTTTCTGCTTCAAAAATATTGTTCTTGCGGTAAGGGCACTATCCTGTAAAACGGGGAATTTTGCATTCTAATCTGTACAAAAATTATTTCTATTAATTAGCTAATAATTTTAGTTTAAGTATAGGAGTCAGCATACTACCCGCCCTTAATCAGAAATTTAGTTGCTATCTCGCTAGTATAAGCATGGCTTCGGGCAAGGAACCGCTTACCTGCAATCCTGCATTTACAGCCACGGATATTTCCGCAATTTTTACCTCGCCTTTCAAAGAGCCAAGTTCCGCTTCAACCGTGGCATCCACTTTCATTCCAAAATCATTTACTTCCCATTTTCCTGTTGCCCCGTTCTTTCCGATTTTTATAAATTCCTTTATCGACGTTCCTGCTTCAACTTCCAAAGCACCAAAACCGCCAACATGAAACGATTCGCCCAGGCCGCCACCAATGGTAAATTCGTTTAACGAACCATCATCGTTATAACTCGCTTCTAACTCAAACACTAATCCTTCACCACCTTCTATGCCCCAGGAATTGCATGTCCAGGTAATTGTGGTAACTACTAATGCAACTTTTCCTTTAAAGTTTGCACAGTATTCATCTTCCCATTCTTTTAAAACAAAATTCTTTTTCTCCTCCACCACTTCATCAAACGTACACTGTTGCTTATTGAGCAATTTGTACTGCCCTAGAAGGTTGCTTATACCTTTCAGGTAATCCAGTTGAATGGATAAAAAACTGCCTTTGGCCTGCGGCATCCAGTATGGAGCCCAGTTGGCATAGTCTCGGTAGTACCTACGTAAAATATATTCCTGCCTTTGTACATACTCGTTCACTAATGGAGCTAAATCGGCCAGGTACTTTCCATTTTCTTCATTTATGTCATTGCACTTAGCCAACTCAAGGGCGGCTATTTTATCTTCATCACCAGCTTCGCCACCTTCCAGTTTATTTAGCTGGTCGTCATATTTTTTTGCAATGGCTCTAAGCTTTACATTATGCGGCGCCGATATCTTGCTTAAATAATATTTAAACACATCGGCTTCGCTGATGGCATCTTTGTTATACATCTCCATGGCATCCATAATGACAGCCTGTGCCTTTATTTGTAATGGCGATATACCGTTTTTTATACCACCCATAAGTAATGCTTGGTTTGCAGAGTCATTGGTAACGGGCATTTTTGCCTGAATGGCTGATATTGTGTTTTCAACAGATTTTTTTTCTGCTTCCAGGTTTGCCGCAAAAAATTCCATTTCATCGAGGCTGGCGGGTATGGCTGGCATTTTAATTCTTTTCAGCAATGGAAATTCTTTTTTATAATACCGTGTCATTACTTCGCCCGGTTTTGCTTTTTTATTTAGCTGACGCAGAATTTTTTCAACTTCCTGATCGTATGATGCTGCTATTGATTTTGTTGCATGCTCTTCTGCTTTTTTTACATCGCCTTTTTTCAGGTAAAGCAGGCATAGTATTTTGTTGGCAATGGGATTTAATGTGTCTTTCTGAACACATTGCAGTAAGTATTGCATTGCTTTGTTTACATCGCCTAAGCGGTAATAAGCATTGCCCAAGTTACTAAGCAACGTTGCTTCGCCGGGTTTTTGTTTGTTCCAGTATTCCAATATGGGAACAGATTTTTCCGGCAGTCCACCCATAATTAAAAAGGCAGAAAAATTATTTGCAGCCAGTGCATCGGAAGGATTGCTGGTTACTGCTTTACTATGCAAATACAAACTTGAAGCCGGTGCGTTTTGTAGCCAGGCGCCCAGGGCGGTTCGGCTGATATCTTTTGATTGCGCTAGTTTTTTATCTTTTAGTAAAGCATCCGCTTTCTTTTTATCATTGGCTTTTATTGCGTTTGAAATAGAACTGTGCAATTGTTGTACATAGACAGTATAAGTTTCTGCGGTTGCCAATTGTGGTAATTCATTAAGCTTGGCAGAAAGTGGTGGAAGTGTAAAATTGAATGCCGCATTAATTCCAACATTATTGTAATTAGCTGTAACAGGACTGACAGATGGTTTCATGCCGACCGGTACTACCAATGGGGTGATTGTTTTTAGTTTTGGTAAATATTTTAACGAATAGGCAGTAACTACTTCGGTTGGAGCCAATATGGGTGATGCAGACTTGCCGGGACTCAACATTGCTTCTAAAGGCGTAAGAGCACCGGGCTTTTTAACTAGAGCAGCAACTTTTTTCATGTGCGCATAACTGCCACCACGCAAATACAGCATTATTACTTGTGGCACATCGCTGCTGAGTGTTTTATTAAAGTAAGCAGGATTGATAGTAACGATTTCCTCTGCTGTTTCTTCTTCTATTTCTCCCACGCCATTCATTTTTTCTTTATCAAGATTTTCCAGAAAAGCCAACACGTTTATCTTACTAAATCCTGAAGAATAAAAATCCTTTACGGTTCTATTCAGCCATTCGTTGGGTTTTTGTAAGTATTGGGTAATTACTTCTTTGGCAGCATCTGCATCGGGAGAAACTTTACCATTAATTTTTTTAAGTTTTTCCTGATCTTCCTCAAACCATTTTCTTCGTTTTGCTTCTTTTTCTGCTGTATAGCTTTTATCATTTTCTTTGTAAACCTTCATTTCTAATTCGAACATTTTTTTATTAGATTCATAGGCTTCACTAAAAAATTTTGAATTGCTGTTTTCGGCTATATCCACATCCTTCAGCATCTGCTGCAGGTAGTCTTTACGGGTAACAGGTATAAAAACCGGTTTATCACTTTTTCGTAAAATAATGTAATCATTTGCTGTGTACATTTTTCCGGTTGCATTATCCTGTGCCCTAAGCTCATAATAATCAATCCTGCCTTCTGTTTTTTTCTTTTTAAGTACTTTGAATGCATGCTTCCCATTGATGGTGTAATTACCTGGATCAGTACAAAACCCGAAAGCGTAGATATTATTGAAGATTATTTCGACAGAAGAACCACTCTCTCCCTCAGTATGTATTGTTCCCTTATTATCGTAACAGTAATAAGCCCAAAAACGCATCTTGCCGTTGTAAAAACCGTTGAGTCCTGTGGTTTTTGAAAAACTTTCAGTAAAGTCGCTAAACCCTAAACGGTCAAGCACATAAGTATTTTCATAACCTAATTTGGCGCCGGTAAAACCAGTAAGCATCTTAGTTATCCAGTTTTCGGTAACTACAAGGTTGGGCTTCATCTTTGTAATATTCCAACCAGCCGGTTTTTTATAATCTGACACAGCAGCTGTGAAAACATCTGGCAACTTTCCTAAAACAGAGGGTTTGTTTGCAGCCATTGTGTTACAATCTTGCGCAAAGGAAATTGTAATTGTTGCCCCAAAAAATATGGCAAACAAAAAGAACAGACGGAATGTGTATACACACTGATATTTCTTCATAAAAACGAAAATTAGTCTATGGTAATTTTAATATTGCTGATATAGTAAGTGTCATTTTCCGCAGAGTTTCCTCCTGCATAAAAAGACAACCAATAAAAAGAGGAGCAGCGGCAATGGCTTTTGGAAAGGCGCCATTTATATTTGTATCCTCTACTTATTAATACGGTGCGGAGCGAATTGGCTTATATGATTGTCCTTTTACTTTTTCCGGGTAAAAGAAAAAATTATACAAATATTCAAAATTGAAATTGTTCAGGATGGATTCATGTAAGCTATTGCCAACTGTATTGTTCAGGCCGCCATTCCACGTAATCATAAACCATTGCGGGTTATCTTTTTTACAATTTTCGGCTATTACCGGGTCTATCTTATATACTGGTAATTTTAAACTGCTTCCTCCATTTCCTTCAAAAACGTCCGGGTAGTTTTCCAATAAAATATCTGGTTGGGTACTAAAAATCTCCGCTACTGTATTGAGGTCGTTTTCATATTTATCCCTATTACTTTTCAATACTGTTATTCTTTTTTCATACCTGTCATCAGCATACTTCCTGGCAGTAGCCCTGGTAGCTTCTGTGTACCATTTTTGAAAAGCCTCGTCTTTTTCAAGCGTATATTTTCTTTCAATGGCTTCTGCAAGCTGGTCAAGGTATTCTGCCTTGGTTATTTTGATAAAGGGAAACTTATTTTCAGGATACATCATAAAGCCATAAACAAACATTCCGGATGTGTTCCTTTTTAAATATGCAGGATATTTTTTTGTATTGGGGTGTGATGTCATGCTAATGACCTGTGCATCATCCCCACTGTTTCTAAATTCTTTGAAAGATGGCAATGTGAAATAATATTTGGTTGCAGTACAAATTGCATCAGCAGGTATACCCACTGAGCTATTGGCGTTGATACTCCAAAAAATTGCATCGCTGGTGAGGAGAGCCAGTTTGCCCTGTGCATTGTATTTAAGTTGCGAATAAACCAGTACATCAGCGCCATAACTCTGTGGCATGGCCGCATCATTTTTATTGTACAATCCTTGTTTTTGAGACACTACCCTTTTTACATCACCCAATCCTCCCTTGGGTAGGTAGCTGGCCTGCATCCAGTTTACCAGCGAATCGCATATTGATAATTGTGCGATGGAGTAATCTTTATCATCCACCTTTATCGGTGCCTTCGCTCCTTTGTAGTTGTACACTTTCATCCAACCCAGCACACTGTCTTTAATATTTTTAGGGGAAACGGGCTGTGCCAACACTGAAAAAACTGACAAATACAAGGCAGATAGTAGGGTAATCTTTTTCATCTGTTTTGGTTATTGAATTTTTGCATCGGTACATTCGTTGCTACCTTTTTAAACAAATCTTTTCACCTTAAAATGCTCCGGTTTAGTAAACAGGTACATTGGTAAAACTGCATTTCATTTCTCCGGAAAAACCAGTTGTAAATGTTTGTTCCATTGCATCGCCTTTGGTCACAGGTTTCAGCCCCTCTGTGATAAGGCCCACCGTAAAGTACCCGCTGGCTTTACCATCTGTGATTTTCTCAATTACAAATTTGCAATCAGGGGATATTGCGGGAAACTTCCTGGAGAGCGAATTATCTACATAATTTGCGACCGCCCCGGTGGCAACGATGGGACTAAACTCGCTGATGTATGGTTTCTTTGCATTACCATAATATAGCACCGCCTCTGTTTTGCGGATCTCCGAAAACTTTTTGGTGCCGTACAGGGGGTTTTTTTCTACCGCTTCTACAAAATTGTAAGTTTCCGCTTTTAATGTAGGACTAACTGATTGTAGCTCTATTTTAAAGTAGTTTTCTTTACTGTTTCCTTCTTCTTTGCTGGCAATAAAAGTGTAGCGGTTATCAGCCACTTTCATGAACTGGGCGTAGGGTAGGTTCAGGGTGAGTAACTTACTCTGCAGCTTCACAGTGGGCCCATCCGTACTTGCCACTGTAGCATTGTTGCCGGTCGCTGCCGGTTTTGTACTATTTGCTGCAGGCTTTTGACTGGCACCCCCAGCACCGGCTGGCTTTACGTATTTATCTGCTTCGGCTTTGAATATAAATTCAACCCGTCGGTTTTGGGCTTTGCCTTCGGCAGAATTATTATTGGCAAGGGGTTGTGTTTCGCCACGTCCTTCGGTACTGAACTTACTTTCGTCTATCTGGTATTGTGTAACTAAAATGCTCTTCACCGTTTGCGCTCTCTCCTCTGATAGTTTCAAGTTGGCCGCATCATCACCATCACTATCAGTATGACCAATAATTTTTACGGGGGCTGTTGCCTCCTTTAAAATTTTACTTACATCCAGCAATGCGCCCATGCTCTCGGGTTTTAATTTAGCCGTGCCTGTATAGAACAATAGGTTGCTGATTAGTTTTCCTTCTTCAAACTTTGCACGTGTATCAGGTACATCTTTGGCTATGCGAATGTTGCTTATATAAACTTCAATGCCGCCTACACTGCCAAATGAAAGCCCTAGTTGGTTAGGAAGATACTCTTCTTTAACTGCAGGAAGGTCAAAAATTTTGTTCTCATTCCACCAAAAGCGGAAGCGTTTTTCCTGCACACACATGCTAACATGTACGGGTACATTGTTGCTGTATGGAAGTGCTTCACTCATCCTATCTGAAATAGATCTGTTAATATCGGGAGCGGCATATATTGCTACTCTGCTTTGCGTTCCCATATTTCCAAGTATGGTGCTTATGTAGATTGAACTTTTTACATCTTTCAAAATGCCTTCATCCGTTACAAGATTGCCCCCTGTATTTATAAGTTGAAAATCTACACGTGGATCGTAAGTTTCTTTTACCAACAGCAGATCAAATTCTATAGAAAAATTATTACCCCAACTTTGTTTTTTATTGCGGGTAATATGTTGCGAACTTGTAGATCCCATCTTTAGCCAATTGCCCTCCAGACCATCAATTGTCACCACTTCTGCAGATGTGGAGGTTATCCAGCCAAGTGGGGCTTCTCCGATATTGTCTTTTTCAAAATTGTCATAATGCAAAATGGTACTACCCGGCACGAAATCAAACTTGCTGTATACTTTTAGTTTAGTGGTGGGAGCGGTAGCTTTTACATTGTCGCCATCATCACTGGTACCTGTTTGCTCCTTGTCGCCCGGCTCGGCTTTCTCAGCAGGTTTTGCTTTGGGTTTTGTGATGGCATCTTCCGCTTTCTGTTTTAGTTTTTTCAAAAGTTGCGCAGGTGTACTGGTGAATGCCAAACATAAAACTATCAGCGTGATAATACTTTTCATAACGTGTTATTTTGTTGATGATGATTGTTTATAAATTCAATCTACAGTGTGTTACCATTCAAGCATCTTAATGCCTTCCAGTTTGCCTGTGCCGCCTACTGAACCCTTACCACTCATGATGCTGATGCGGCCTTCTACTCCAATCTCAACGGTGGTATCTACAATATCTTTACCTCCAATGTTTCCGCCTTCTTCCAGGCCTTCATCAAGCCCATTAAGCCCTGCACCCGCCTTGGCTTCTACAGACAATGTCACATCCTTCACACCCTGCCTGTCAAATTCTAATTCAATGGCTGCTCCCAGTTTCGCCTCCAGTTTGAGCGGACCATTATCACCCTTTAAATCTTCGAAACCCCTTTCTATACTTATTTTCAGGGTGCTGCTTTCATAATTATCGCCTTCGGCTCTCTCGAAATTATCGTAGCGGGTATACTCAATAAACTTTAGGTTAAGCTTGCTCGTCATTCGGCTGCAATTTTGGTAAAAAGCAATCACACCCAGGTTCATGGTATCATTGTAGTTGCAGGCTACCACATCAAAATCTGCCAGTTTACCTGGGTTAGGTTTTGCCTTTTCTTTTTCTGAGCATTGCATATCCTCGGTTTCTAAATACAAAAGGGGTCTGTATTCTTTAATCTTTTTTAGCCACTCAATTTTATACTCTAAAACCAGTATCTCAAAAGCGGATTTATCCGGAATCGTGAATTGAGAATAATAGGCCATATCGTTTATGTAACGCTTAAGTACAGCTAAAAATTCATCATGATATTCTTTTTGCCTGTCGTTGTAAAGCTTGAAATAGTCGTCCGCTAATTGTATGTGTAGTTCACAGGGCGCTTCTGGTACAGCCCTCTTGCGCCCCTGTTTTATTTTTTCTAAATCCTCCACCAGTACGGGAAACTTTTGCATGAGTCTTTCTAAATTCTTCTCATAAAACGTATGAGCTTCTTGCAGTTTTAACGAAGCCTTTTTAATGTGTATGGGTTTTGTGATGTTGATTTTGTGGGAATTTATGGCGCTCTCCAGGTGCTCCGAAACCTGTTTCAATTCATTGTTCAGCATGTCTAATCTTGCCTCAATTTCCTGACCAAATTGTTCCCATACAGGTTTTAATGTTTTTAATTCATCCCTTGAAATTGGATAATCCGGTCGTTTCAGTTTTGCTAGCCCTAAGGGGTCAGGATCTGGTTTAAAAGGAATCCTTACATCGTCTAGCTCTATTTCGGATCCTGACTCCCGTAGTTCCGCTTCCTTCTCGTCGGTATAGCTATGCTTGATAGATTTTTTTAAATGCGCCTTTGCCTTTACGATATTACCGCGGCTCTTTTCTATGGCAGCCTTGGTTAGGTTTGCCTGCGGGTGAGCACCAAAAATGCGTAGCGCACTGTCCAGGTACTTTTCTGCGTTTAGGATATCCCCAAGGCCAAACCATGCTTGTCCTAGGTTGTTAAGCAGCGTACTGTTGTTAGGATATTTTTTGTTGAGGATATTTAAGATAGGGATGGCAAGATGCTGGCCACCCTGCATAGATAACATGGATGCATAATTGCTCACATTGTCGGTATTGGTC
>JANPJW010000123.1:0-7742 GCA_031425715.1 Chitinophagaceae bacterium
ATGGATTTTAAAAATCCTGAAAAACGGGGCATCAGGTATGAAGATCTTGAAGGTTTACTGAACAATGTACCTGCTCAAAAAAAATTATTGCTCATTGATGCCTGTCATTCCGGCGCATTAGATAAGGAGGAACTGCTCGCAAATAAAACAGAAGTTTTGCTCACAGACAGCAGTGAACAAATCAGTGGTATTACGCCAAGAGGAGTCATTAAATTATATGCTGCCAAAGAAAACAACAACAGTAGTTTCCAGGTGATGCAAAACCTCTTTGCAGACTTAACCAACAGCAATGGAGCGGTGGTAATTTCTGCTGCAGGTGGTATGGAGTATGCCCTCGAATCTGCCCAGTGGAACAATGGTGTATTTACTTACTGTGTGAGAAAAGGTATCGAAGAAAAAATGGCCGATGTTGAAGGTGGAAACAATGATACAAAAGTGAGTGTGCAGGAATTGCAGCAATTTGTAAGTAAAAAAGTAAGTGAACTTACGAGGGGAAAACAACAGCCCACCAGCCGTAGGGAAAATGTAGATTTTGAGTGGTGGCTGCGTTTCTAAAGTGATTATTTTTATGAAGATGAACTTTATATTTTTACTGGGGATGAGTTTAATATGCATGCGCAGTAGCGTTGTAGCGCAATCAGCAGATGAAAGATACCAGGAGAATATTTACACTATTTACGAAAAACAGTACCGTGAATTGCTTCAAACGAGGGGCCTTCCCAAGGATGAAATCACAAAGTTGCTTAAAGCCTATGCAGGAAATAAACTCAATTCCGACAGCGGCTTTGCCAGCATACTCGGACAATTTTATTCTCAAAAGAAAGATATCGGTGTGCTGTTTTACTTTTTTAACAACGATACACTGAGACGTGCCTATTACAAACCGGGCAAAATAATAGACGTAACTCAGCTACCTATCAAAAAAGAAAAACTGATGCAGCTCGGCGCTGATATCAACCAGTCTCTTAATTTATACAAACTGAGTAGCAACCGCACACCAGTGAACCGTGGTAACATTACGCTCAACACAAAGCAACCCAAATCCATATCTTTTGAAGCAGCCGTAAAAAACGCAACCGCCCTGTTGATACCACAAAGTTTTGACCCCGGTACAAAACATCTTTTGATTATTCCGGCATTGAATATCGGCACCATTCCGTTTCATTTGTTACAACCGTTTGGCAACAAATCGTTTTTAATAGACAGCTGCAGTTTTACGATCGTGCCAAGCCTCATAGACCTGGTTGCCTTGCGTACGAAAATATTAAAGAAAGCCAGTGATTTTTGGACAGGAGATAGATTACCCAAAAGTTTTGATACTGATCAGGAGTTCTCAAGGCTCGATAAATTTGCTTTCACCCTTGAAAATCCCCTATTAGTCAGCAACCCCGCCTACCCTGCCGACAGTGCCTTTAGCTTTCCCAACCTGCCAGGTGCAGAAAAAGAAATTGAAGCCAGCCTTCCATTGGTAAGAGGCAGCTATACGTTGCTCAAAGGCAAGCAAGCCGTAAAAGACAGTGTTTTAAAATATATTTTTAAAGCAGATGTAGCCTGGTTTGCTACGCATGGCATCGCAGACCAGGAAGACCCCATGGGAAAAAGTTTTTTAGTACTCAGCGGTAAGTCGCCGTACCTCACTGCAAAAGAAATTATGGGCTTGAGAAACATCAACCCAAATTTGCCTGAAATGATTATCCTCTCCGCCTGCCAAACGGGTCTCGGAAAATCCATGGAAGCTGGAACTGCGGGCCTTGCCAGGAGTTTTTTGTTGGGTGGCAGCAGCCATGTAATGATGAGCTTATGGAATGTAGATGACAAAGCAACGGCCTACCTCATGAGCAGGTTTATATATCACCTGCAAACGCCACACCGTTTTATGCCTGCAGAACCTTTGCGCCTTGCAGTACTGGATACCAAAAAGATTTTTAAGAACCCGGCGCAGTGGGCCAGCTTTTCTTTGTTTGGAATTGACTATTGAAGATTACCAACCTCTAATCACAAAAGTTTTATAATGAAGTATTTGCTATGTTGCCTTTGCCTCTCTGCCTTGCTGCAGTTTACGAAGGCACAACCACTCACCCTGCAGTTTCCGGTGTCTCATACCGGGCTTAGCATTACCAATGCCACGTACAGCAACGATGGTAAACTCTTACTTACGCAACAGGATGGAGACAAAGCATTTCTATGGGATGCCTATTCCAATAAATTAATCAGGGAATTAAACGGGGTACGCAAAAGCAATTTTAGCAACGATGGCCTGCTGTTGCTGTTGCAATACCCCGGCAAAGTAGAAGTGTTGAGCACAGAGACTTTGAAAACGGTTTTCACAAAAAGAATAAAAGAAGCTGAGAATATGGAGGATGCATTTTTGGCCAATAAAAATGAAACCCTCTGCATCGTTACATCCGGCGGCTGGCCCGTTAGCCGTGAGTTGGCAGCCATCCATATAAGTGATGCACAGCCATTGTTTACCCTGAAACCGACGTTGGAATTCCCGATGCTGGCCAGCAACCACAGCGGCACTTTATTCGCACTCTGGGATTTCAACGGCAAAGAAGCCATCATTTACCATGCTGCTACAGGGCAACCCGCCTATACTGTTTCCGATGCCGGCGAAAATTTACGGAAATTGAGTTTTAGCCCGGATGGCAAATGGCTGGCTGCCATAACGAACCAAAAAATGGTAGTATGGGATGCTACCAATGGGAAATTAAAAAATAAATTAAGCGGGCACACGGCCCCTGTAAACGATATCAGTTTTAGCAACAACAGCAACATGCTCGTATCTGCGGGTATGGATAAAATGGTCAAAATATGGAACGTTGCTTCCGGTAAACTCTCCAAAGAATTTACAGAAGAGGAACCCGCATACCGGGTGGCATTTACCAGGCAGGACCACTACCTGCTCACTGGCTACGAGTATTTTGGCCTCACGGTTTGGGACGTTCAAAAAGGAACCAAACATCGTAACCTATACACAGGCATGGCCAAATTTTTAGATGGAAACCAGGCCACACCAGATGAGCGACTCATATTTGCAAGCATGTATGGTGGTGCCAAAATACACAAACTCAGCAACGGGGAAGAACTACATGAATTTCAAAATTATACCGCAGCAATAGACCGCATCAGGCTTAGCCATGATAACAAAATGCTTTTGTCGCTCAACGGGCAAAACGGGATGGATGTATGGGATTTGCAAAGTGGACTATTTTTAGCAGGCATGGGCATGCCGGATACGATGCGGTTTTCAACCTATCTCAGCGATGCAATTTTTAGCCCCGATAACAAAACGATCATTGCCGGTTTTCAAACCGGCGACCTTGGCCGCTGGGACATTTCAAGTGGGCGTTTCCTTGGAAAATATCTAAGTACCAGCAATGGCAATATCACACAGCTTGCCCTGGACAGTAAAAAAAGTCGCCTATTAGTTACAGGTGCAACAGGCGTATCACTTATCCAACTGCAGCCACTGAAAGAAGTGTTTAGTTTTACCAAAGATAAAATGGAGATATGGAATGCTGGTTTTAGCCCTGACGAATCCCAGGTGATCGTGAATACACAAAAAGATCAGGCATTTGTTTTACATGCACACGATGGCAGTTTGCTCAGCAGCATCACCAAAAACAGCTATGCCGGCACGCCCCTTTTTTCGGCCGATGGAAAAGCGCTTACCATCGTAACCAGCAATGCTTACGCCGTACTTTATGACCCTGCCACCGGGAAGGAAATAAATAAATTTAAAACCTGGCCCCGGGACTTTAACGCCGAAGGAGCCAACATTTCTCCCGACGGAAAATTGATTTACATTGCTATTGGCTTAGACGAAGCAGAAGATGACCGTGCTGTAGAAATCCATAACAGCCAAACCGGGGCCCTCGTGAAAACTTTGCCAGGCCTGTATTTTAAACGAATAGCGTTTTTACAAAAGGATGCCTGCATTTTAATCACTCCCGGCGGAATTGAAAAAAGATCACTCCCAGATTTCGGCCTGCTACAAAAAATTGCTGGCAACGATTTTTGTGTAGATGAAAGCAATAACCGCTTGTTGGTAAAAAATACTTACAGTACGGAGGTTTATCGCCTGGATAACTTCAGCAAACAGGTTACCTACATTGGAATTGGTAAAAGCGATGGGCCTAAATTTCAATCTATGGGAGGCATTACCCTGTTACCAACAGGTTATTACATGGCCAGTAAAGAAGCAGTTTCTAAATTGCATTACCTGCAAGGCCTGCAACCGGTAGGCTTTGAACAGTTAGATATTCAATACAACCGGCCAGATAAAGTACAGGAATTCCTGGGAGGCGATACTGCAGTGATCAGCGCTATGAGATCTGCCTATTACAAACGCCTTAAAAAAATGGGAATAGATGCTGCAGCTATTACCGAACAATATTCCGTGCCGCAGGCCGATTTTAGCAACCGTTCCCAATTGGATGCAGAGCAGGAAAAGGATATACTCAGCCTCCAAATAGTTGCAAATGATGCTGCGGCTAACCTTAGCCGTTACAACGTATGGGTAAACGAGGTGCCGGTATATGGCGCTGCTGGTATAGATCTCACCCAAAAGAAATCTAAAAAACTGGATACCAAATTAAACATCCAATTGTGCAGGGGCACCAACAAAATAGAAACATCTGTTACCAATATAAATGGTATCGAGAGTTATAAATTGCCCCTTTATGTGTACCAGGGTAGCAAAAAAGGAGCTGAAAAATTTGGAGGCTACCAGGCTTATGATCCCAATCAAAAAATAGAAACCGATGTCTATTTCATTGGTATTGGCATCAATCGTTTTGCAGATGGAAAAAACAACCTGCAATGGAGCGTAAAAGACATCAGGGATCTGTGCCTTCAGCTAAAAGAAAAATATGGAGCTGCTTTTAAAGCAGACACTCTTTTTGACGAGATGGTAACGGTTGAAAAAATCAAAGCGCTGAAACAAAAACTATTGCAAAGCAAGGTGAATGACAAAGTAATTGTAGCCTACTCCGGCCATGGCTTGCTTAGCAAAACGTTCGACTACTACCTCTCTACTTACTCCGTAAATTTTGCGGAGCCTGCCGCAAACGGTCTTGCTTACGAAGCCTTGGAAGACCTCATAGATGGAATACCAGCCCGTAAAAAACTAATGCTCATAGATGCCTGCCACAGCGGCGAAGTAGACAAAGAAGAAATGGAAAAGCTCAAAGCTATGGGAGTTTCTGACACTTCTAAAACAAAGGGTGCCAAAGGAGTGGAACCACTCTTTACCCAAGGTTCCCAAAAACTGGGTATGAAAAACAGTTTCGAACTTATGCAGGAGTTGTTTGTAAACGTGGGTCAAAGCACAGGCTCCACGGTTATCTCTGCTGCAGCAGGTACCCAATTTGCTTTGGAGCGAGGCGACCTTAAAAACGGAGTTTTCACCTATTCGATATTGGAGTTTATGAAAGATCACACTACAGCTACACTTTCGCAATTAAAAGAGTATGTAAACAGGCGTGTACCCGAATTAACCAAGGGTCTCCAGGTTCCTACCAGCCGAACAGAAACGATTCCGGCAGACTGGAATGTGTGGTAAATAATATAAGAAAAACGAGATGTACATCTTTCCAAAAAAAAAGTGTTGCTTAAATGCAACACTTTTTTACAAGTAGTAAATAAATTTAAGAATTACTTGTCTCAAACTTATTTACCGGCATCACTTTTTCCTTGAGGCTGTTGAGGCCACCAAGGTTTAAGTTACCCAGCAAATCCTTTCCTGCTGTCTTAATCTTGTCCGTGAGCATCGCTTTGTCTTCGGCACTCATTTGTGAATATTTGTAATAAGCAAAGGCTCCTGCTAAGCCGGCTAAAATAATGGCACTGGTTTTACGATTCATAATAGTATTTTTTAATTGATGGAAGAAGTTATACCAGGCAAGTTGAAAAAACCATACCAACTTTTATACAAGCACCCAAATGAGCATTAACCGCAAAAATGAAAGGGGCTGCCCTTATGAGGGTGCCCCTTCTGAAATAAGTGTTATGGGGATTACAGAATGCTGTAAGTTCCCGTGTATTCGTTTAAGGTGATGGTGTAACTTCCAGCGGTGGCCGGCGTGGCAAAGTTAGGACCGCCGCCAGACTGAATTTTGCCGCCGCCGGCGTCTTCGTAGTCAAATGCGCCCCAGGCATTACCAGAAACAAATTTGATTTCTCTGCTAGCTTTTAAAACCAGGGTTGCCGTCCAGATACCATTGCCCTGATAGGTCATTTGTGGAGACGTTGGCGGATCCCAATCGTTTACGCCTGGAATATTCATTCCGTTTCCTACCACACGCATCTCTGTAGCAGGAGTCAAATCGTATTTAAGGTTCAGAGGGTCGCTACCATCCCAGATGGCTCTCATTCTTCCACTTCCACCTGTCCATTTGAAATTATCGAAACCAGATCCCGGATCAACCACCATTTTACCCCCATTACCATTATCTACAGAAAACCAACGGTGCAATACATTCGATCCATTGTTCCAGTCATTTCCATCATGAAATTTAAATTCATCATTGGTATTCATGGTTGGCATGTAGATGAATTTATTAACACTGAGGTAACTCATTTTTAAAGCAGGTTGAGACCAACCCTGGAATTGACCAATCATACCCATACCGCCAATACCGTTGGCTACGGCCGTTTGTAAATAAAACTTTTTATTGGCAAGGTCAAATGTTACCCTGTAAACACCCGTAGTGGCTACCGGGATATTTGATTCTCCGTTATCGGTTATGTTGCCTGCAGCAGCATTGGGGTCCTGGCCCCAGTCCATAGCACCCGGAAAAGGAGGGAAGTTCTGTCCATTCACAAACTTAATTTCATTTCCGCCGGTAAGTCGAATATAGGAGAAATAGGTACCCGGAAAACGAGGATCCTCAATCATTCTTGTAGAGGCAGCAATATCCCAACCGCCGGGAGAAGCGCTTCCCACTATGTAAACTTTTACTTCCCTTATAATTACAAGGTCGTTTACATAATCAGCTTGCTGTTTCCAGGTTCCTGATGAAGCAACGACTGTCCACTTAAGCATTGCCGGGGTGGCCAAAGAGGCAAACCCATGAGCGCTCAATGAATCGCTGAAAGCTTTATAAGAAATCGTAGCGAGGGTATCTGCCGGAGATGAATTGCTGCTCAACGAAAATAGCGGATTGGTAAAATCACTTGTTTGGCTGAATACAACCTTGTATGAAATGGCTGGCCCTCCTACCGCTGGCTGAGCTTTTGTCCAACGGAAAACCAAATTTTCAGCAGTACTTCCCGGGTTGATGGTAGTTGCAGCACTTGTGGATACCGGCCCCAGTAACACAAACCTGGAAACGCCATCCTTCATCCTGGTAACACTGATGTTAAAAAGGCTTTGACTCAGTATGGTCACAGAGCCATTGGTTGCCTGCACACTCCACACCAGGTCCGTTTTGGCACCATTTGCAATACCTTTCGCTTTCAAGGCATCATCCAACTGCTGATACGTCAGGTTGAGTGATGGCATGTTTCCCGTTACAGGAAACTCTACCAATGGTGTTTTGATATCTCCCCCGTTTTTTAAAGCCATTACTACTTTGTAAGTTGGTTGCGTGTTCAGGCCAGGCTTGGCAGCATTCCACGCAAACGGTATTACCACGCCGGGAGTACCTCCGTTCAATACCAGGTTGGTAGAAGTCTCAGGTGATTTCAGGGTAAAGGTTACCAATGCCTCACCTGTCGGGTTGTTACCTTCAAATTCA
>JANPJW010000124.1:0-5076 GCA_031425715.1 Chitinophagaceae bacterium
GTATGAAAAATTTGAAAGGTCTTTCACACAATATCACCCTCCTTTTAGGAAAACACTATACAGAGCTACAGGCCTCGCACGTGTACGTACAAAATTGCTAGATACCCATCCCTTCATAACTCTTACAGCAGCGCTTTAAAAAGGCGCTGCTTTTTTGTAGCTTCGATTGTTGGGCTGACACCCGGCAAAAAGGCAGAACATCGAATGGCATTATATTTGATGTTTAAACATTAATTAAAAATATTGTTATGAAAGTGAGCATTTACAAAGCCAGTGAAAGAGGCAGCGCCGACTATGGCTGGCTAAAACCAAATTATTATTTCAGCTTTAGTAACTACCATAATCCCGAAAAGGTAAGGTTTGGTTTGCTTAGGGTCCTCAATGATGATTTTATTGCGGGCGGGGGTGCTTTTGGCACACATCCACACGACAATATGGAGATCATAACCATACCATTTACGGGTGCGCTGAAGCACAAAGACAGTACCGGCGGTGAGGGTGTGATCAAAGCAGGTGATGTACAAATCATGAGTGCGGGCACGGGCGTAGAGCATTCTGAAGCCAACGAATCGGCCACAGACCCGGTTACACTTTTCCAGGTATGGCTCTATCCTAAAGAAAGGAATATCAAGCCCAGGTACGACCAGCGGAGCTTTGATACTACCGAACGTAAAAATAAATGGCAGTACGTAGTTTCGCCTGTTGAAGCAGATGCTGGCTTATGGATCAACCAGGATGCACGGTTTGCTATGACGAATTTACAGGCAGGCAAATCCATCGAGTATACGAACGCTTTTAAAGGCAATGGTGTGTTCCTTGTTGTAATAAGCGGAACGGTAGAGATTGACGGTACTAAGCTGGGTAAAAGAGACGCTGCGGGTATTGAATCTTCTGACAACTTCAGCATTACGGCCAGCGAAGATGCCGAGTTACTGGCCATAGAAGTGCCGATGAACTAGGAGGTTTAAAAACGTTTAACAGCCCCACACAATGTGGGGCTTTGTTTTGTAGAGCTGTGTGTGAATATGGGTTGTGAACAGTATCTCAATTGTATGATAAGATGTGTAACTATTTATAGATCTCCAATAAAATTGGCTTGCCAGATGCATCGATATAACCTGCAAGGTCTTTCAAAAATGATGGTGCTACTGTTGGGCAGCCCAGGCTGGGGCAAATAGGAAGAGGATATACTTCGTCTGCTGGGACGCAACTGTGCCCGTGCAAGACCACAAATCTCTCAAACGCTTTACTGTTGGTTTTATCCAACCCATGCAGTTTGTAGGCAAGCCCAAACCGGCCCTTGTAGGCACTCCCAATTTTATACTTGCCGAGGGCGGTGCAATTGCTACCGGGCATATTTGAAAAATACAATTCCTTCCCTACTGTAATGGAGCCTTCGCCATGGGTAACAAGGCCTGCTTTATCTACCCTGGCAGTTGTAAAATTATAAATGAAAAAACGTTGCCTGCCTGATGGCACGCTCATGTCTATCATAAAACAACGATCTGTATTAAACCCTTTTTGCTGTGCGTATGCCTTTAACCCAATAGCTTTTGCCTGCAACTTAGCATGAACTTTATCCTCGCTGGGTTCAGGGCTTGACTTACTGAATTGGAAACTTTGCGTGACAGCTTGCAGGCTTGGTTGATACCAAAAAAAATATCCCATGCTGACGATGGCAAAAAATACGCAACAAGTTAAAATGGAAACTTTCAGCAGTGTTCGCATAAACATTTTTGGGTTGAGATGCTGAACGTTTTAATTTCCACAAAAATTGAAATGATAACATTACTTAAAATAAAAAGCCTTTCCGAAAAACGGAAAGGCTTTCTAAACATAATTATCCTGAATTTACTTAATAAGCACTTTTACTTCGGCCATCTCCCTGAGAGTTGCCGCAATGCTTGCTGCATCCAATCCTATTTCATGATACAATTCTTTTGCTGAACCATGTTCTACCAACCTGTCTGGTATGCCCATGATCTTCACATCGGCTTTGTATCCATGTGCATTCATAAACTCCAACACGGCACTTCCAAATCCACCAACTACTGTTCCATCTTCAATAGTGATCACCTTATCGAATTTGCTAAAAACCTCGTGCAACATTTCCTCATCAATTGGTTTGGCAAAACGCATGTCGTAATGTGCCGGGTTGATGCCTTCAGCCTTTATGTCTCTAATAGCAGCGGCGGCAAAATTGCCGGGATGGCCAAAAGAAAGAATAGCCAGCTGCTCACCATCTTTTAACTTTCTACCTTTGCCTATTTTAATTTCTTCAAAAGGATATTTAACGGCCATGTTGTCTTTCTGCATATCAGGAAAAACACCTTCGCCTCTTGGATAGCGTATTACTATGGGAAGGTCAGTAGAATCTAACTGGGCAGTGTACATGAGGTTGCGCAATTCCTTTTCATTCATGGGTGCACTCACAATCAAATTGGGTATGCAACGCATAAAAGCAATATCATAACAACCGTGGTGTGTTGGTCCATCTTCGCCCACAAGGCCGGCCCTATCCAGGCAGAAAACAACCGGTAGCTTTTGGATGGCCACATCGTGCACTACCATGTCGTATGCCCGCTGCATGAAGGTTGAATAAATATTGCAAAACACTTTCATGCCCTGTGTAGCCATACCCGCACTTACTGCCACGGCGTGTTGTTCTGCTATGCCTACATCAAAAGCCCTGTCTGGCATAGCTGCCATCATGTATTTTAAAGACGAGCCACTCGGCATGGCCGGGGTGATTCCAAAAATCTTTTTATTTTTTTCTGCCAGTTCAATAATGGTAAATCCAAACACATCCTGGTACTTCATAGGCTGTGGCAACTCAAAAACTTTCTTTTGAATTACACCCGTTACTTTGTCAAACAGACCTGGCGCATGCCAAAGTGTTTGATCTTTCTCAGCAAGCTCGTATCCCTTTCCTTTAACCGTTTTAATGTGTAATATTTTAGGACCAGCAATATCTTTTAAATCAGATAAGGTGTCTACCAACTTGGTGATATTGTGACCATCTATCGGGCCAAAGTATCGTAGGTTCAGTGCCTCAAACAGGTTGCTGCTCTTGCTCACCATTCCCTTTAGACTTGCTTCCAGCTTGCTGGCCATTTCCCTTGTAAAGTTTTTGCCTACTGGCAGTTTGCCAAGGGCTTTCCACACATTATCCCTTAAATCGTTGTAAGTATGGGAAGTAGTAATATCGGTTAAATATTCTTTTAGAGCCCCTACATTGGGGTCTATGCTCATACAATTATCATTGAGTATGATGAGCACATTGCTTTTCTCAATACCCGCATGATTCATAGCTTCAAAAGCCAGACCGGCCGTCATAGCACCATCTCCTATAACTGCAATATGCTGGCGGCCGTGCTCTCCCTTATAATGCGAGGCCATAGCCATACCGAGCGCTGCAGAAATGGACGTAGAAGAATGGCCTACGCCAAAAGTATCGTACTCACTTTCGCTTCTTTTGGGGAAACCACTGAGACCGTTGTATTTTCTGTTAGTAGGGAAACTATCACGCCTCCCGGTTAATATTTTATGACCGTATGCCTGGTGACCTACATCCCAAACAAGTTGATCGTCTGGCGTATTGAATACATAATGCAAAGCCACGCTCAGTTCTACCACCCCCAAGCTCGCAGCAAAATGGCCACCATGAACGCTCACTACGTCAATAATATACTGGCGGAGTTCATTACAAACCTGCAGTAATTGATCCTTGCTGAGTTTCTTTAGATCCCCGGGATTATCAATTTTTTGGAGAAGTGGACCTGCTTTGATATTCATGTAAAATATTTTCTTAACCTGTATGGCTGTAAAAGTACATTTTATACACTTACCCCGCCCTATAAACGCAGATTTTAGTAAAACTGTTCAACGGCAGCTATATTTTTTTGGATAGGTTTAGTATCGCATCGGGGTTAGGACAATTATTAAGGTAAAACTCCGCCTCACTTGGTTTACACACACCGGGGTAGTCGCCCTCCCACTGACCTATATCTATAATAAGTTGAAAATGAAGATGGGGCGGCCAGTTTCCATTTTCTTCCGGCGCTCCAAAATGTGCAAAGTTTTCACCCCTCGTAATGAATTGACCCGAGCGGATATTGCCAAGATCTTTTAAAGCCAGGTGACCATAGAGTGTATAAAAATTAAACATATCTATTTGGTGCTGCAAGATGATGGTGGCCCCGTAATCGCCATGATTGTTGTTGTAAGCAAAACTATGAACCATACCACCGAGCGGCGCATATACTTTAGTGTCTGCTGGTGCCCAGATGTCTATGCCCAGGTGAAGACTTCGGGGTTCCTTTAGCAGCGATGAGTTGGGTTCCAGGTTGGTATCAAACAAACCACTGCGCCGGTACATCTCTCTCATTTCACTGTAACCACCTACCAGGTAAGTTGCCTTTGTGCTGGCCATTTTCTGATTTACAAAAGCAGCCAGGCTTTCCGTGCTGCTGTAAACCTCCGGGGTAATTTCCTTATTCGATTTGGAGAGGTCTAGTGCGGCAACCTTGTGTTTGCTTGCATCAAATGTTACTACCGGATGAAAGTCGAAAGAGGATTTGGCCAAAGCGTCTAAAAAAGAAAAGTGCTGGTTCATCCTGCAAATTAACGCTTAAAATGAAGCTGCTCTTTTTTGCATACTTATTTTATACGTCCGTCTGAATCCTGCGCTCCCAGTTCCCTGTTCCTTGCCGTGTAATTGGTTTTGCCCAGCTTCCAACTCAATTGCAGTCGAAAGTTCCTGCTTTCCCATTTGCGCTGATAATTGTAATTGACCCTTCCAAAATTTACTTCCTGCCTCCAGCGTTGTGTATTAAAAATATCGGTTACGGATACACGGATATCTAATTTTTTCTTTAGAATCGATTTGCCTGCACCAAAGTCAACGCTGCCCAGCCAAGCGGTTTTACTCATCGCATCTTCGGTAGCTATATTACCCCAACTGCTCAACTGCAGGGAAAAATTTTTGGGCAAAGAAAAATTTTGGCTCGTGTACCAGCCCATACCGAATGCCTCGTTGTCCAGCTTTCCCTCGGGAACAACGCCGCTAAATTTTTT
>JANPJW010000125.1:0-5780 GCA_031425715.1 Chitinophagaceae bacterium
CCCCCCCCCAAAAAAAAAGCTGATCATTTTCAGATCAGCTTTTTGTTGTATTGTAAGAGAATTTTAAGATTTTGGATCGAGCATCTTCTTGATACGGTCTCCCAAATCCTGGTAATGATACTTTGTTGTTTTATCAACCGCAGAAATTGCAGCAAGATCAATCATTGCTTTCAGCTCACGGCTGTGGCCCTTTAAATAAGAAAGAATATCTGTTTTCTTTACATCAACCTGGGGCGCTGCATTGCCAAAAGTAAAATTTAAACCCGCTGGTACTGGTGATGGATTGACTAATGCAGCAAGCCTTTCCACGTAAGCCTTCTGCAAATTTCTACGATAAATATCCACAGGCTTTTTGGTTGTTAGCTCGGTGAAAATACTTTGCTTCAAATCTGTAAGTAAATCATTTACGGTATAAGCCTGCGTACCATTGGATGCTTCTGCATTGAGCATTTTGTTCATGGTGCCTGTGTTCAGCATTTTACCCAACGCAGTTTCCTGCAACGATAAAATGGTAACAGCGGCATTGGTACCAGTTCTGGTAGAAATATCTTTGTTGATGAGCCAGGTAGGCGTTGTAAATACTTGCTTGTTTACAAATGCTGCAGCTTCCTTCTGTGTTTCACGGCTCACATACTCGTAAACAGCGCCCGCTTGAGAATTCTTCTTCAGGTTTTCGTACACACCACCAAAGTTGTAAGTAACATGGCCTATGTAGCGGCGAAATTGTGTAACCACTTCACCATACATTTGGCTTAGGTCGCTGTAGTCTTCATTCGCTTGCTTCGTCCATGAAGTAAGATTGGGTACAATGCGTTGCAGGTTTTTGATGCCATAGGCAGAGGCTTTCATGGCGTTATCGCCTACGCTCTCACTCTGGTCTCTCGGATCGTCCTGCTGCCCCTGGCGACCGTAATAATAACGGCTATCGCCGGCTTTCGCATCTATCCACTTATCTAAAATCACGATCTCTTCTTCTGCGGTTTTTGCTTCAGGAATCAGCCTGTACCCCCACTCTATAGACCATTTATCATACTCTCCAATACGGGGATAAATTCCGGCGTCGCCGATGTTATCTTCCGGCTGAGCCACATAGTTGAAGCGAGCATAGTCCATGATGCTGGGTGTGTGCCCGTTGGCTTCTACCCAGGCTTTGTCCCGGAGCTTTTCTACCGGTACGCCGGCAGACGACCCAAAGTTGTGTGGCAAACCAAGCGTGTGCCCCACTTCGTGGGACGATACAAAGCGGATAAGTTGACCCATCAGTTCATCGTCAAACACCATTCTTCTTGCACGGGGATCTAAGGGCGATGCCTGGATGAAATACCAGTTGCGCAACAATTGCATTACGTTATGAAACCAACCAATGTGGCTTTCGATAATTTCTCCACTGCGGGGATCGGTTGTGCTGGGGCCGTAGGCATTTTGAACTGTCGATGGCTTATAGATAATGGCGCTGTTGCGTGCATCTTCCAGGCTCCAGGTACTGTCCTGCTCCCGTGTGGGTGCCTCTTTGCCCATGATGGCATTTTTGAAACCAGCTTTTTCGAACGCTATCTGCCAGTCATTGATGCCTTGAATAAGATAGGGCACCCATTTCTTTGGTGTGGTGGGATCTATGTAATATACAATGGGCTTGGCCGGTTCTACCAATTCTCCTCTCTTGTATTTTTCCATATCGCCAGGCTTAGGCTCCAGCCTCCAGCGGGTAATCATATCAATATCTTTTACACCTTGCTGGTTGGCATCAAAGTCCGTGTAGCCGTTAGAAAAATAACCTACACGATTGTCTGCAAAGCGGGGCCTCATAGGCACTTCGGGCAAAATAACCATAGAGCTGTTCATCTCTAATGTAATGGTTGCCTGGCTTGGACTTGCGGGTGGTGCTCCCGGAAACGGCGATGGTGCCGCTGCCTTCAAAAATGTTTTAACTGTTTTGATCTCCACATTATTTGGGTAAGGTTGAACAGATAAAATATAGGATTTATCTGCCTGGAAAGCTCCAGCCTGGAACTGTGATTTGGCACCCTGACCAAAACCAAAAATTTCGTTGTCTGTAAGAATATTATCAGTTATCTCAATTACGATCCCTTTGCCCAGGCTATCCGGTGCATAGGCCTTTACGTCAAATGCAAGTGCAATGGGCTGAATGTTGCTGTTCTGCACAGACTTAAACATTTGCTTGGTACTATCGGGGTTTACTTTGTAGGAAATATTTTTAATAAACACTTTGTTTGATGGTCCCCGTTCAAAGCGGATAACGTTATCGCCTATCTGATCTCCGGCATAACCATTAAAAGCTTTGGACGTTTCTATCGAAGATTTTGAAACCCTGTTGAGCACTAAAATATCCCGGTTGAGTAATTTTACCGGCAGTTCCAGAAAATACTTATCCTCTACCTTGTGAATGATAAACAATCCTTTGCTGGTAACAGCCTTGTCTGTAATAACTTCCTTGTAAGGCTTTGGCGCAGCTTTAGGTGCAGCAGGCGTGGTGGGCGGCGGTGTGCCTGCAGGAGCAGGTGCTGGTGCTTGCCTGTTTTGTGACTGTACTGCAACAGACATGCAGGCAAATGAAAAAACAAAACAAGTTTTTTTTAATAAATGGTTCATGTAATAAGTGTATGGTGAAAAAAATCCGCCTGGCTTTTGGCAAGCTACAATTCGAGAGGCGAATTATAAAAATACCGCTTAATCATGTTCCAACATCAACCTAATGAAAAATAGTAAGAGCGGTAAGCAAACAGGCTTTGCGGTAATTAGGCAATACCGATGGTTGAGGCCTGTTTGGAAAGATATGAACACGGTCGTCTCTTTAGCGTTGCTGGGATGCTGATCAAATGATGGGCGGTTGCCTTATAAAGAATCATCCATTTATTAAAAGGCAACTTCTGAAATTGATCGCTTTGTACTAACGCTTTTAAATTTTAAAACTTCGATATATATCAATCAGCCAGGGTTCACAATGCACCAAAATAGGAGGCTTATCATATTAAATTTAAAATGAGGGAAGCGGCGAATCAACATTACACGTTAGAAATTCCTGAGACGTGGAATCAAATAAAATAAGCCCACTGTTTTGCAGCGGGCTTATACCATTTATAAAAATCAAACTAACTACATTTTGGGTAGTAACACATGATCAATTACATGTATTACGCCATTGCTCTGGTTCACATTAGCGATGGTAACATAAGCGACTCCACCATTCTGATCTTGCAAGGCAAGTTTCTTCCCTTTCATAGTGGCTGTTAAAGTACCACCAGCAACAGTTTTCAGGGTAGCTTTACCTTTTCCCTTCTTAATTAATTTAGCAACGTCTTTGGCGCTGAACTTACCAGCTATTACATGGTAGGTAAGGATGCCGGTAAGGGTAGCTTTGTTTTCCGGCTTTACCAGGTTTGCAACAGTGCCTGCAGGAAGTAAATCAAAAGCGGCATTAGTGGGAGCAAATACGGTAAATGGACCAGCGCTTTGTAAGGTCTCTACCAGGCCAGCAGCTTTTACAGCAGCTACAAGCGTAGTGTGATCTTTACTGTTAACTGCGTTCTCTACAATGTTTTTGCTTGGATACATGGCTGCACCACCCACCATTACAGTTTTTTCGTTTTGAGCAAATGTTGCGTTGGTTGTAAGAGCAAGTACTGCCATTACAAAAAATCTACTAATCTTATTCATAATCTTTTTTGTTTTTAAATAATTTGTACGCCATCATGTACGGCATCTGATGGTGGCTGGATTTGTAACCGCCGATATTTTTTACAGAAGGAAATTATTTAAAGAGACTTTCTCTCAAAACAGGAAGTTTCACATAACTAAACAAAGAATACAAACAAACAACAATTGAATATGGAGCAGGCTCTTTGTACACTTTGAATTTCTTTGTGGTCGTGCTTTGAAATTAATGCTTGCAAGCCGACCCATTTAACATTTTTTCAAAAAGTAAATCTGAGTTAAAAAAAGATGCAGCGAAAATCGCTGCATCTTTTTTAATAGTCATTGTCTTTTTTTGGCTTCGGCAAATTCTTTTTATCATTTGCCACAGGCTTCATGGTTGCCTTGGGCAAATTGCCATTGTCTTTTTTATCATCCGGTTTTTTTTCATCCGGTTTGTTTTCTAAGGCCGGTTTTACTTTCTTTTGCGTATCCACCGGTGGAGGAACATATACATCCGGCTCCAGGAAATCATCGGCATCGCCATTACCATTTTCTTCTATCAGGCTATCGCCTTTGTTCACGATATCGGCGAAATTAATGTCTGCGTAAATAGGATCGTTCATTAACTCTGCAGGCGCATCAAATTCCTTTTGCCCGGTTAATGGAATCTTTTTATCTGCGTACACTTTGCTCATAAATATACCCCACTTGGGTGCTGCCATTTCTGATCCTCCCGCATTGGAAGTATAAATAGGAATAAAAGGATCGCCACAGCCAACCCAAGTTCCGGCCAGTAGCTCTGGAGTGTAACCGATAAACCAACCGTCGGTATTGTTGTCTGTTGTACCCGTTTTACCAGCTTTTTGTACAGGAATATCATACGAGTTCAATCCTCGTGCTGTACCAATCTGTACAACCCCCTGCATGATTTTTACCATCGTGTAAGCATCGGCTTCACCAATTACCTGTTTGCTTTGTGCCACCGGAAATTCATGCAACAGGTTACCATTTTTATCTTCTATCCGGGTAACATAAACCGGCGAGGTGTTGTACCCCTTGTTGGGAAACATGGTATAAGCCTGCAACATTTGCACCATCGGGATATCAGCCGTACCCAACGCAATAGAGTAGTAAGGAGGCAGGTTGGCAGTAATGCCAATTTGTTTAGAGAACTCCACTGTTCTGCCCACGCCCACCATGCCTATTAAATGCCAGGCAGCCACGTTGCGGGAAAACGCCAGGCAATTGGCCATGGTACCACCACCACCGCTACTAATGGTTTTACCGCCAAGGGTAAGGGGTGCACCGGAAATTTGTGTTTCTGGTGTGTAGCCTGCATCTGTAACAGCCAGTGTATATAAAATAGGTTTAAAGGTAGAACCTACCTGCCGCTGTGCGGTCACATGGTCAAACTTAAACCACTTGTAACTGATACCACCAACCCAGGCTTTTATTTCTCCTGTTTTAGGATCCATGGCTACAAAGGAAGTCTGCAGCAATTGTTTGTGATATTTGATGGAATCTATCGGGGTCATCGTAGAGTCCTTCTCGTGCTTCTCATTGCCGGACCAGGAAAATATTTTCATTTTTGTGCGCACGGTAAAAGATTTACGGATGGTTTCTTCGTCTGCACCATCAGCTTTCATCAGCTTCCATCTTTCAGATTGCTTCATAGCAGCCTCTACGATATTGTCCCTTCCCTTCCATAAGTTTTTGCGGATCTTAAAATAGTTATCCAACTTTTTCTGTACTACGGGCATGTGTTTCTCTACCGACTCTTCTGCATAGCGCTGCATTCTTGAGTCGATGGTAGTATAAATTTTTAAACCATCTCTGTAAAGATTATAGGGTTCATTGGTGCGTGGGTTGTTGTTTTTGTTACACCAGTCTTTTAAAACATCCAGCAACACCCTTCTGTAATACGGAGCAATACCCAGCACTTCATCTATAGGTTTGTAATTGGTGATGAGCGGCTTGGCCTTTAGCTTGGTTGCTTCTGCAGGTGTATAAATTGTTGCTTCACAACCGCCATCTGGTTAATAACCGTATTTCTTCTGTCAATAGAATTTTTTGGGTGACGGATGGGCTCATAGATAAAGCCCTTCAACATACCAATTAACACAGCT
>JANPJW010000126.1:0-2552 GCA_031425715.1 Chitinophagaceae bacterium
TTGTTTGGAGCTCAATGAGTAAAACCTTCTTTGCAAAGTCGTTCTCCCCTATTTTTGCGATAGAAAATTAATCTCGAGTACATGAAATATTTTTTTGCCGGCTTGCTGTTTTTATCCATCAGCGCATGTAACAATAGCGAAGACAAAACGGTGGATAGGGATTTAATTCCACAAAAAACAGGCATTGCCGCACCCTCAGCCATTGTTTACAACGTGATCGCACAACACCCGCACGACACCGGCTCCTATACACAAGGGTTAGAATTGCACAACGGAAAAATGTATGAGTCTAGCGGAGATTTTATAAATTCTTCCCTGCGCATAACCGATTTTAAAACGGGAAAAGTTGAGAAGAAGCATGCAATGGGCTCCTCAACAATTTTTGGAGAAGGTATCACAATTTTAAATAATAAGATTTACCAACTCACCTGGCAAAACAACCTGGTGTATGTGTACGATGTCAATAATATTACCAAACCCATCCAAACTTTGAAATGGCCCTACGAAGGTTGGGGCATTACTAACAATGGCACCGACCTCATCATCAGCGATGGCTCTGCTAATTTGTATTTTGTAAATCCGCAGGATTTCAAAGTGAAAAGTACCGTAGCAGTGCAGACCAATCTTGGCCCGGTTGACAACCTAAACGAATTGGAATTTATAGACGGATCGGTATATGCAAATATTTACACAACTGATAAAGTTGTGAAGATAGATCCCGAGAGCGGCCATGTTACAGGCATCATGGAGTTTAAAAATCTCTTGCAACCTACAGATATGATTGCCGGAAGAACAGATTATTTCAATGGCATTGCTTATGACTCCACAACAAAAACAATGTTTGTAACCGGTAAAAGATGGCCGAAATTATTTGAAATAAAGTTAAACTAAGAAACAGCAGCGAAAGTAAGATTTAGATTTTCTTTATTACATAGATAAGAGAACTGCAACGCTTGTTGTCAAACACGGTTTTGAAATTAGAAACAAGGCCATGTATGAACGCTCCCACAACATTGCCTTTCCCATTGCGGTGTTGTTCACTCAGCATACTCACATAGAAGCTGTCGAACCACATAGGTTTGGTGGCAATCACCTGCAGGCCATGTTGCTTCATTAGCAACACCATGCTGGCTGGCGAAAAGTGATACAAATGCCTCGGCACATCATAAGCCGCCCAATATTGTTGGTATTGGCCTGCATCTGCGGATGTATAATTGGGAACCGCCACCAGGAATCTGCCATCTTGCTTTAATATTTTTTTTACCTGCTCAATATAACCGTGCAGATCGTGCACATGCTCCAACACATGCCACATGGTAACGGCATCATAACTACCTGCTTCCTGGTTGTACAATTCGGGGGAAGCCAGGGGTTTTATGTTGTAGAGTCTTTCAGCGTTTTGCCGGGCAGTTTCGTCTGGCTCAAAGCCCGTGATTTGCCAGCCCGCTTGCTGCATGGTATGAAGAAATGCCCCGGTACCGCAACCAATATCTGCCATGCTCCCTTTGTCTTTTTTGGTGAGGGACTGCAGCATTTGTCTTTTTTGTATAAGCGTTTGGCTTCTTACAAAGTGATAGGCCTTGTTTATAAAACCTTGCTGTGTATCGCTGTGGGAAATATAGTTTTCCGAGGCGTAGTAGGGACCTATTTCATCTTGCGACGGCACGTCTTGCGTGAAAGCCCCCATGCACTTACGGCATTGGAGAATAGTAAACGATTCACCGGATACCGTATAATCCTTAACCACAAATTTTTGCTGAATATCGCCGGACTGGCAAAAAGGACAAGCCTCATAATGAATCATACCTGCTAAATTGAGGCTGCAAAGAAAGCCAATTTATTCAACTTATCGGGGCGTGCTATAGGTTTTTGATTCAACACTGGTAGTCACTTTAACCCCATTACCGGTTTGCCCTACTTTAAAATTACTGTAGTAAATAAAAATTACCGCAAGCGCCAGCACTGCAAGAGCCGCTGCCACCATCCACCACCGTGATTTTGTAATAGGTTCATCCTGCAACATCTCGGTCATGGCGGTGCTGTTGGTATGCGTATCCCCTACCAGCATGGGATGCGCCACATCAGGGTGAATCACCCTTTCTGCTACCACATCAGGAAAATAAACAGCGGGAAGTGATAGCGATTTAAAATGCAGTTTACTATTTTCATCCATATAAAAACTACCCACCGCATCTAAAGGAAGTTCCTCATAGGCCTGCATATCCTGCAATTGCTTACAATAGTTTTTCAATAATCCTTCGGCATTGGCTTCAGGTATGTTGTTATGCGCTGCAATAAAATGATGCAACCCCGCAACCGGCATTTCTTTTTCCTCCAGGCTGATAAAAGGAATGGGAGCAATCATTCTTTTTTCGCCGGGCAAAAAATGAGCATGACCAGGATTTAACAAAAGAGTCCCAATATTTGGTAAGGGGCAATTTTTAAACTCGTACAAATAGTTGGTCAGTACTTTCTCCATCTTTCAAAAGTAGGAGTTAAAAATTAATTAATATGCCCCCTACGAGGTTTAAGCCATATACCTGGTAATTGTG
>JANPJW010000127.1:0-3232 GCA_031425715.1 Chitinophagaceae bacterium
GCGTGCCGGTTGCACTGTTGGTAACGGTTGCCGAAGCATTAATGGTAAGATTTTTACAAGCCCCGGTAGTCACAATAACAGGCATGCGAACGGCACCTGCTGCAATCACTACGTCGGTGGTAGCGGAGGGCACTACACCCGAACACCAATTGGCGGCATCGGCCCAATCTGTACTCACATTGCCCGTCCATTGCCCCTGGTTGCTGCTGGATACCACGGTAGTATATGCTCTGGATGTACAACCTGCTGCAGTTACCTGTAAATTGTAAATACCGGCATTGGCTGCTGTAAAAGTGAGGGATGGATTTTGAACAGCGGAGGTAAAACCATTTGGTCCCGTCCAGGCATAAGTGGCGCCGCTCAAAGTGGTAGCGGTAAGGCTTAATGTAGATCCCGAACAAACCGGCCCACTATTACCCGCTCCATCCGGAGAATTGTAAAGGGTGGTAATGTCTGAGGCAGACAAGGCGGTGTTATAGATCAATACATCATCTAAAGAACCAGAGAAGTAATTTGTCGATGGCATAGATGGCCACCCATTCATATTATCAAAACCAATTCTCCAGTAACCAGTGTAATTTTCCGCTGTTTTTGTATTAGTGTTAGATCCCACCAGGGCACCGTCTACATAAAGCGCCATACCCAAAGTGGAAGATAAACTTGCCGATGCAAGATGCCATTTGTTATCATTATAAGCCAAGGAAGAATTTACGGTTACCGCGGTGCCAGGATACACGCCGAAGTACAGCTGCCCCGCATTGTTCATGTAGATATGCCGGTCGTACTGACTGCTCAATCCTGTTTTTGCAGTGCCAAAACCAATGAGCTTACCTCCTGTTGTTGTATTGGTTTTGAACCAAATAGAAATAGTGAAATTAGAGGGATTCGCATAACTCAGCGCTGTCGAAATATATTGTGAGGTGCCGTTCAACTGATAGGTAGATGATGGTACAGCAAAACGGTCTGCCACCAGCGACGGTGCATTTTGTAGGGTACCGGTATTGGTTCCTTTTACATCATTGGCATTGCCATTCATGGGATAGTAGGAAAGCAAGCCCCCAGAAGGTAACTGAGAAATATTGGGGGCGTTTATGATCACATTTATTGTAGCGGGAGCACTCGTAACACTATTGACCGTTTGCGTTACAGTATAGGTAGTGGTACCTGTAACCGCAGTAGAAGGTGTAGGCGCTGTGGCAGATGCAGCCGTTCCTGCTGTTACGTTGGTCCACATAAGGTTGCTACCCGAAGCAGTAAGTGCGGTGGCGATGGCATTCTGACAATACGTTACAGGGGTGGTAACGGTAGGTGCTACCGGGGTAGTTCCATTCTGTGACTGAAGCGCAGTACTCAATGCACCTTCGGACACTGCAAATATTCTCCAGTAGTAGAGGGTACCCGCAGACAAACCAGTTTGAACAGAGCTCGTGGCATTGGCAGCTGTTTTGGTAACATAGTTAAAATTCACCCCGTCGGTAGACATGTAAATGGCAAAGCCCGTTTCATTGTTAGAGTTGTCTATCCAGTTTAAGGTATATCCTGTTGTTGAATTGGAGGTAAAAGTGAGTGTGGTAGGCGCAGTGGGTGTGGGCGAGAGAAAGGAGTAAGTCTGCCCTGTTGCAGGCTTGGCATTTATGGTGCTGGTTTCTGATGTAGAACTTGCAGTTGGGGTAGTGCCAGTATTGTTCAAAGACAGAAAACTACCAGAGCCCGTGCCCCCGGAAGTTATCCCTACAGATGCAGAGCCATTTGTGGCAGCACCTGTTTCAGACCTGTAAATAAACTCTATTCTTCCGGTAGATTCGTACAATTTAACCTGGTAAGAAATGGTATTTCCCGTGGCTGCCTTATCCCATTTGTTATCCAACGTTTGCATGGTAAAAACCCTTGAACCTGCAGTACCTGCAACGGTATATCCGGAATTTGCAACGGCTTGCTGACTAAGATCGTCCCACAGCGGAGCAATTACGGGACGGGGACTTCCTCCTGTTGTAAGATTGTTTAAAGGAGTTGCATTGGTTATGTTGGTACCAAGCGTAAGCCACCCATTGGTACTTGCAGACAGCGTTGTGTAACGCACACCCATGTAAAAGAAATCAAAACCAATTGGAACGGAGGTGTAATACCCTTCGTCAACGGTGCCAATACCCGTCATAGCGGATGCTGTAATAGGTACGAAACTACCGGAACTAGCCGAAAATGTATAGTTGGTAATTGATTGAGATTGGGCACTATAAGACAATAGCACCAGCAGCGCAGCCGCAATGGTAAAGTTCCTCATGTGAGATATTGGTATTGGTTTTTAATTGGATAAACAGTAGTTACAATAGGATGGCAATTACTGTAGATTTTAAGCAGTAAATTTCGCCTTGTTTTTTCCGTGTGACGTAGCTAACCAATGAACCGCTTGTAAAGATTTGGCTACAAAATGTTATGATTTTATTTCTACATAAAATCTAAGTGGAGCGGTTTTCAGCTTAAACGGTGCTTTTCGCAATTGTTCTACACATATTGCCGATGGCTAACAAAATAGTTACACTGCTTTATATAAAAATGTAATGATGAGTGAAGTAGAATAGCGCCGTATTGCAACCAAATTGGTTTCAATCAGATTACAAAAAGATGGAAGCCCCGCCTGGTAAAAGTCTATCTTGCCCACCTCAACGTAGCCCATGACACAACATTTTGATCTTCTTATAGACAGTTACCTGCAAAACAATATTGGCATCGATACCCTTTTTTTATCCGATGAACTTAGCCGGGGATTGCAACAAAATATTATTGATCTGCACGAAGAAAATAAGATGATACCCGCACAAATTGGAAATGATGCACTTAAAGACCGGCAACAAACTATGCGCAGCGATAAGATTTACTGGATGGATAAAAGCCACGACAATACTTTTGAAAAGGAATTTCTCCAACTCGCAGAAAATTTTATCCAGCGTCTGAATGAAACCTGCTATACCGGCATCAATGATTATGAATTTCATTATGCCTTGTATGAAGAAGGCAGTTCCTACAAACGCCACAAAGACCAGTTTAAAAACGACAGCAATCGTAAGTACTCTCTCATTAGTTATTTAAACAACGACTGGACAGAGGCGGATGGTGGCCAGCTTTGCATTTACCAAGATCACGAAGTACAAAAAATACTCCCCCATGCTCAAACCTCCGTTTTTTTTAAAAGCAGTGAAATGGAACATGAAGTGCAACTGGCAAACCGGAGCCG
>JANPJW010000128.1:0-12713 GCA_031425715.1 Chitinophagaceae bacterium
TGTTATGGGATGCAAAAACAGGTGGACCGAGTAAAGTTAAGTTAACTCGTGAAAATGGTAAACTAGTTCGTGTAGCTAAAAAATCAGGGGAGGTAATCAAATAATGAGCACAACAAATAACGCTGCAAGATTAGCAGACAAGTACAAGAAAGAAGTAGTACCTGCGCTTATGAAAAAGTTCAGCTACAAAACTGTAATGCAAGCTCCTAAATTAACCAAGATTTGTTTGAATCGTGGTGTAAACGGAGCTGTGAATGACAAAAAGTTAATCGATATCGCTATCGATGAGCTGAGCAACATTACCGGGCAAAAAGCAGTTTCTACCTTATCAAAGAAAGATATCTCCAACTTTAAATTGCGTAAAGCAATGCCAATTGGAGCCCGTGTTACTTTGCGTGGGGTAAAGATGTACGAATTCCTGGACAGGTTGGTATCTGTTTCATTGCCACGTGTGCGTGATTTCAAAGGTATCAATGAT
Organism: Chitinophagaceae bacterium; assembly: GCA_031425715.1. Taxonomy (GTDB): domain Bacteria; phylum Bacteroidota; class Bacteroidia; order Chitinophagales; family Chitinophagaceae; genus Ferruginibacter. The sequence continues at coordinate 479 of JANPJW010000128.1, forward strand.
AAAGCTTTCGATGGCCGTGGTAACTATACCCTGGGTGTTACTGAGCAAATCATTTTCCCTGAGATTGATATTGACAAGGTAAATAAGATCACTGGTATGGATATTACTTTCGTAACCACTGCCAACACCAACGAAGAAGCTTTCGAATTACTGAAAGAGTTGGGCATGCCTTTTAAAAACATAAAAAAATAACCAAAGTACGAATAGCGAATCAGCAATGCTTTCTATTCGCCGTTCATCACTCGTCAATCGAAAATAAAAACAATTATGGCAAAAAAATCAGTTGAAGCCAGGCAGAGAAAGAGAGCCAAAATGGTAGAGAAGTTTGCAGAAAAAAGAGCAGCCCTTAAGGCAGCCGGAGATTATGCAGCTTTAGATCTTCTACCAAAGAACGCCTCACCGGTTCGTTTAAAAAACCGTTGCCAGCTTACAGGTCGCCCACGTGGTTACATGCGTCATTTCGGTGTTAGCCGTATCATGTTCAGAGACATGGCACTGGCTGGTAAAATACCTGGCGTAACAAAGGCCAGCTGGTAAGATGAATGGATAATAAATAATTTAATAATGGATAATTTCTGAACATTATCAATTATCAATTTAAAAATTATCAATTATCTCCGGATATCGCATTGTAAACAAATTATTCAATCAATTAACTACAAATAACAATGGTTACTGATCCAATCGCAGATTATTTAACACGAATTCGTAATGCACAAATGGCTAATCACCGTATTGTTTTAATACCGGCCAGCAATTTGAAAAAGCGTATCACAGAGATCCTTTACGAGAAAGGTTATATTCTTAAGTACAAGTTTGAAGATGATAACAAACAAGGCGTTATCAAAATAGCTTTAAAGTACGACCCTACTACTAAGCTCCCGGTAATTCAGAGTTTAGAAAGAGTTAGTCGTCCGGGTTTGCGTACTTATGCAAAACCAGGTGAGTTTAAGCGTGTGAAGAATGGTTTAGGTGTTGCCATCGTTTCTACCTCAAAAGGTGTGATGACAGACAAAGAAGCAAAGGCGCAGAACGTGGGTGGAGAAGTGCTTTGCAATATATTCTAATCAATTTGATCCGATAGCGATCGGATCAGGCGGTTTGGAAATTTGGAAATGATTTTCTATTCGCTGAATAATAAGATTACCCTAAGCCTTCTATACTGGCTGAACGTAATGAATTCATTTCCAAATTAACTAATTATCAAATTTTCAAATTAAAAGAAAATGAGTCGTATAGGAAAAAAGCCGGTCGATATTCCAAGTGGTGTTACCATCTCGGTAAATAAAGACAACAAGATCACTGTAAAGGGTCCTAAGGGCGAGTTGCACGAATTAATAGATCGTGACATCACCGTGGAAGTAAAAGATAATACTGTTGAATTTGCCCGTCCTACAGATCAGATCCGTCACCGTGCCATGCATGGCTTGTACCGTTCATTGGTAAGCAACATGGTAAAAGGTGTAACAGAAGGCTATAAAAAAGAACTTGAACTGGTGGGTGTGGGTTACAAAGCAGCCAGCCAGGGTAACCTGCTTGATCTCGCTTTGGGTTATTCTCATAACATTGTTCTTGAAATACCTAAGGAATTAAAAGTTAGCACTGCCCAGGAAAAGGGTAAGAATCCTATCATTACTTTAGAGAGCATCGATAAGCAATTGCTTGGTGCAGTGTCTGCTAAAATCCGGAGCCTGCGTAAGCCAGAGCCGTACAAGGGTAAGGGTGTTAAATTTGTTGGTGAAGTGTTGAGGAGAAAAGCAGGTAAGTCAGCTGGTAAATAAACCCCTAACCCCTAAAGGGGAACAGGGACAAACATAAAATATTCTTAAGCCCTTTCAGGGGTTTGAGGTTTAAAATAAAATACAATGAGTAACAATAAATCAAGCGCTAGACAAAAGATCAGGTATCGTATCCGCAAAAAGATAAGCGGTACACCTTCTAAACCACGTCTGAGCGTTTTCAGGAGCAATTCAGAAATTTATGCTCAATTAATTGATGATACCAATGGTGCTACGGTTGCTTCTGCTTCATCTAAGCAAAAGGACATCAGTGCTCAAAAAGTAGCCAAAACTGAAAAAAGTAAAATGGTTGGTGAGTCTATCGCTAAAAAAGCCACTGAACTTGGAATTAAGAATGTTGTGTTTGATCGTAGTGGTTACATTTACCATGGTCGTATCAAAGCCGTAGCGGAAGGTGCAAGAGAGGGTGGATTGGACTTCTAGGTTTTCAGATGTCGGATTGCAGTATTATGATTTATCTGCAGCCTGGTTAAATCAAAAATCATAAATCTAAAATCGTAAATCGATCATACATGTCAAATTTAATTGTAAATAAAATAAAAGCCGGAGACCTTGAGTTAAAAGAGAAAGTGGTTTCTATTAACCGTGTTGTAAAAACAACCAAAGGTGGTCGTGCATTTAGTTTTTCTGCTCTTGTAGTGGTAGGAAACGAAGCGGGCATTGTAGGTCATGGCCTGGGTAAAGCTAAAGAAGTACAGGAAGCAATTACCAAAGGGATAGAAGATGCTAAAAAGAACCTCATTAAAGTTCCTATTATGCATGGCACAATTCCACACGAACAATTAAGCAAAGAAGGCGCAGCCAAGGTTTTAATAAAGCCAGCCGCTCATGGTACGGGTGTTATTGCCGGAGGCAGTATGCGTGCGGTTTTGGAGAGTGCTGGTATTACAGACGTTTTAGCTAAGAATCTTGGTTCTGCTAATCCGCACAACGTGGTAAAGGCTACTGTAAAGGCGCTTGCTTCGCTGCGTGAGCCAATTGCTGTAGCTAAGACTCGTAACATTTCTTTAAAGAAAGTATTTAACGGATAAGATGGTGAATGGTGAAAGGTGAAAGGTGAAAGGTGAAAACTCCTGAACCTTAAACCTTAAACCTTAAACCTTAAACCTTTTTAAAATGAAAAAAATTAAAGTTACCCAGGTTAAAAGTGTGATCGACAGGTCTGAACGTCAGAAGCGAACAATGATAGCCCTAGGGTTGAAGAAAATGAATGCGTCTGTAGAAGTAGAAGCTACTCCGCAGATACTTGGTATGGTAAACAAGGTAAACCATCTGGTTAAAGTTGAAGAACTAGCATAACAATTAGCCGATTAGCCAATATGGTAATTAGATAATGAAACTCTAGATCAGAAAGTTTCGCTCTTTATCAAATTAGCAGATTATCAAATTATCAAATTAACAAGCGAGCCCCGAATGCTTTCGGGGCGTAAGTTTAAAATAAAAGCAAATATGAAATTACATACGCTCAAACCTGCAAAAGGTTCTACACACAAAGCAATCAGAATTGGCCGTGGTGAGGCAAGTGGTAAAGGTGGTACCTCTACAAAAGGTAACAAAGGTGGACAAAGTCGTGCCGGTTATAAAAGTAAAAAAGGATTTGAAGGTGGCCAGATGCCTATTCAGCGTCGTATACCAAAGCGTGGATTCACCAACATCAATAGAATTGATTACAAGGTTATCAATATCGGCCAGGTAGATCATTACGCAGAGAAGTACGGTATAACAGAATTTTCTCCGGAGAATCTTTATATCAACGGACTGTTAGGTCAGAATGATCTCCTTAAGGTGCTGGGTAACGGTGAAATAAAAGGAAAGTTTACATTCAAAGTTAATGCTGCAAGCGAAAAGGCCAAAGCGGCTATCGAAGCTGCGGGAGGTACCATCGAAATAGTAAAATAAATTCCCGATATTTGTTGACGCATAAAGATGATTTATGCGTCTTTTTGCTTTCAGCGCCACTAACTATTAAATCGAATTAATTCTGTGAAGAAGTTCATAACAACACTTAAGAATATCTGGAGCATTGAGGAACTGAGAAATAAAATAATTTTCACTCTTGTCTTGCTTTTCATCTATCGCCTTGGTTCCTTCATTGTGTTACCTGGTATAGATCCCAACAAATTAGACAATCTTCAAGCCAACACAGAAGGTGGTATGTTGGGTTTATTAAACGCTTTTGTTGGGGGGGCCTTCTCAAAGGCTTCTATTTTTGCCCTGGGTATCATGCCCTATATCTCTGCATCTATTTTCATGCAATTGATGACGATCCTTGTCCCTCAAATGGCTAAGATCCAGAAAGAAGGGGAAAGTGGCCGTAAGAAGATAAACCAGTGGACCCGTTACCTTACATTAGTTGTTACTGCCTTCCAGGCAGCAGCTTATATTGGATATTTAAACAGCCCCGGTATCGCAGAAGCATTGATTCCTGCTTATGGCAGATTCTTCTGGGTTTCTACAGTAGTTATTCTTACAGTAGGCACATTGTTCGTAATGTGGTTAGGCGAAAAAATTACCGACAAAGGTTTGGGCAACGGTACTTCCATCATTATTATGATAGGTATTCTTGCACGTCTCCCACAATCATTCATGGAGGAGTGGACTTCCAGATTAGCAGGTAACGGCGCTGGAGGTTTATTAATCATGTTGGTTGAAATCGTATTCCTGATCGCAGTTATCATGGGTTTGATAATGTTGGTACAGGGCACGAGAAAAGTTCCCGTACAATACGCCAAACAAATCGTAGGTAACCGTCAATTGGGTGGTGCTCGTAACTTCCTTCCCTTAAAAGTAAACGCAGCAGGTGTAATGCCAATCATTTTTGCACAGGCTATTTTGTTTTTACCCACCATCTTTACAGGGTTTACCGGAGAAGGTTGGGCCAGGTATTTTACCGATCACACCAACGTCGTTTACATGATTGTTTACTCTATTTGTGTGATAGCTTTTACTTTCCTGTATACTGCTTTAATTTTCAATCCTAAGCAAATGGCTGATGAGTTGAAAAGGAACAATGGTTTTATACCGGGTGTGAAGCCGGGTCAGCCAACAGCCGATTACATAGGAACAATCATGGACAGAATTACGTTGCCAGGTGCCGTATTGCTTGCTTTCGTAGGTATACTGCCAGGAGTTTTTCAGTTGGTTTTTGGAATGCAACCTAATTTTGCAACCTTCTTTGGTGGTACCTCATTACTAATCATGGTAGGTGTAATACTTGACACACTGCAGCAGATAGAAACGCAATTACTGATGCGCCAGTATGATGGTTTAATGAGTAGCGGCCGCATCCAGGGAAGGCAGCAGACTGTCACCCAGGGTATCTAATCAGGATATAAAGAGATAATATATTTGCAAACCCTGACGATAACATCGTTAGGGTTTGTTGTAAAATACAGTTCACGATGATCATCTATAAAACAAAAGAAGAAATTGAAATCATGCGGCATAGTTGCCTGCTGGTTGGTAAAACGCATGCCGTACTGGCTAAAATTTTAAAACCGGGTATCAGCACTTTAGCACTTAATGATTTGGCAGAGGAATTCATAAGGGATAATGGGGGCGTTCCGTCTTTTAAAAATTACGGCGGCACCTATCCCTTTGCTACCTGCATTTCTCTGAACGATGCGGTGGTGCATGGCTTTCCTACAAAGGAGGTTTTGAAAGACGGTGATGTTGTGTCGTTGGATATTGGTGTATATAAAAATGGCTTCCATGGCGATAGTGCTTATACCTATGCCATCGGGGAAATTTCTGACGAGGTAAAAATGTTGTTGAAAGTAACCAAAGAATCGTTGTATAAAGGGATTGAAAAGGCAAGGGCTGGTAACAGGGTAGGCGATATCGCATATGCAATTCAGGAGCACACGGAAAAGAAACATGGTTATGGAGTGGTGAGAGACTTAGTAGGACATGGCCTTGGCAGAAACATGCACGAGGAACCACAGGTGCCCAATTATGGAAAACGTGGTACGCTGGCAAAACTAAAGCCAGGTATGGTATTGGCCATCGAACCGATGATAAACCTTGGCGTAAAAGAAGTGTACCAGGATGAGGATGGATGGACGATAAGGACCAATGATAAAAAAGTTTCTGCTCATTTTGAACATGATGTGTGTATTACTCAGGGAGCGCCCGACATACTCTCTTCGTTTGCAGAAATAGAAGCAGCGGAGAAGGCGAACCAAAATCTTACATGGAGTTTTGATTAAGTGAAAGGTGAAAAGTCTATTATCAAAAGTGAAAGGTGAAAGGTGAAACCTTTGAAACTTAACTTCTTTAGCGGACTATTTTTTCTATGCTGATATTGTAACAAGCCTTCACTTTTCACTTTTGACATTTCAGCTTCCAGAAATTTCACAATCAAAACATGGAACAAAAAAAACTTCTAGTAGTTATCGGTGGCGGAGCGGCAGGTTTTTTTTGTGCGGTAAATGCTGCCCGGCTTCATCCACAGCTGAAGGTTGTTTTATTAGAAAAGAGTGCAAAGTTTTTAAGTAAGGTTAAAGTGAGCGGTGGCGGACGCTGTAATGTAACGCATGCATGTTTTAATGTTACAGACATGATTAAAAAGTACCCGAGAGGGGCCAGCTTTTTAAAAAAGGCCTTCCAACATTTTTTTACTACAGATACTATTGAATGGTTTCAGGAACGAGGCGTACCATTAAAAACGGAAGGCGACGGCCGGATGTTTCCTGCCAGCAATACCTCTCAAACTATCATCGATTGCATGCTGAGAGAGGCCGGTAAGTACAACGTTGAGCTGCGCATGCATGCCGAGGTGAAGACGATTAGTATTGATAAAGCGGAGACGGGAGCGAAGTTTATACTTACCCTTGCCGATCACAAAGTTCTCACTGCAGATTACATCTGCATAGCAAGCGGGGGCTACCCAAAGTCCACACAGTTTGAGTGGCTTACCAATATTGGTCATAGCATTCAACCTCCCGTGCCATCTCTGTTTACTTTTAATATTCCACAAAATCCCATAACGCAACTCATGGGCATCAGCGTGGAAGATGCCAGTGTGAAGATTGCAGGGAGCAAATTGCAACAGTCGGGCCCTATGCTCATTACCCACTGGGGACTGAGTGGCCCTGCAATACTCAAGCTTTCTGCATGGGCAGCCAGGGAACTGGAGCAACGCAACTACCATTTCAACATTCATATCAACTGGCTCACAGCCTACAACGAAAACAGCCTCAAAGAAAAAATACAACAGGTCCGTTTTGAAATCGCCCCGCAAAAAATTATCAATAGAAATCCTTTTGGTATCCCTGCCCGGTTATGGGAGTACTTTATGCAGCAGTGCGGTATAGACGCTAATTGTAGATGGGCAGATTTACCAGCTAAAGAGCAAAATAAACTGGTAAAAATATTATCTGCGCAAGAGTTCGTGGTGCAGGGCAAAACTACCTTTAAAGAAGAATTTGTTACGGCTGGTGGCATACAGCTTTCAGAGGTAGATGCCAATACCATGCAAAGTAAGTTACACCCCAATCTCTTCTTTGCTGGCGAAGTGTTAGATGTGGATGGAGTAACAGGTGGGTTTAATTTTCAAAATGCCTGGACCACAGGTTGGATTGCAGCCAAGGCTATTGCAGGCACATCGCTGCTGCATTGATATTTAGCAGGCTGCAAAGTTTCACAATTTGTGCTCTTTCATTCACTCTTTTTTGAATTATCTTGCCAATCTCAATGAAGAAGTTAGACAGTTACATACTGAAAGGATTTTTAAGCACTTTCTTTTTCTGTTTATTGCTGCTTACCGTTATCGTAGTGGTGGTAGACATCAGCGAGCACACCGATGATTTTGTAAAATCTAAATTATCAACCTGGCGTATCATCACTGATTATTATTTTGGTTTTATTCCCCGCATTGATGCAATGCTTTTTCCACTTTTCGTTTTTATCGCCGTCATTTTCTTTACTTCTAAAATGGCCGGGAGATCAGAAGTGATTGCAGTATTAAGCAGTGGTGTAAGCTACCGCAGGTTTATGCTACCGTTTATTGCGGGCGGCATCATCTTATCTTCTATACTCTGGTTAGGCTATCAGTACCTGGTGCCGAAGGCCAACCTCATCTGGGGTAATTTCGAAAAAACATATGTTGATGTAAATAGGGGTGCAGCCAATGTAAACAGCAGTTACAAAGAGTTCATTTATTTTAGATTAGATGCTACATCGTACGTGGGTATTCGGGGCTACGATACGGTTTCGAAATCAGGCAATGGTTTTTTTGTTCAAAAATTTAAGAACAATCAACTGGTATACAACCTGCGAAGTCCCAACTTTAATTGGGACACCACTGCCAAAAAATGGCGTTTATTGAATGTGGAGGAACGCTTCTTTTTGCAAAAATCAGAAAACGTAAAAAGATATGACTCTACCCGTATGACTTATAATTTTAAGCCCATCGATCTACGAAAGGATGAATATCTCAAAGACCAAATGACTACGCCAGATTTGGATGAATTTATTGAGTTGGAAAAAATGCGTCAGTCAGAAACGCTGAGTACCCTGCTGGTAGAGCGTTATAACAGGGATGCCGTTCCTATGTCCGTTTTTATACTCACCATTATTGGGGTTTCCCTCGCCTCCCGCAAAGTGCGGGGAGGCAGCGGTATGCATTTGGCAGTAGGAATTATTTTGTGTGTGTTGTATATCCTGTTTAGCAGGATCAGTGTGGTGTTTGCAACAAAGGGTAGCTTCTCTCCGTGGCTTGCCTCCTGGACACCTAATATTATCTATGGATTTATTGCATTTTATCTTTATAAAAGAGCCCCTAAATAATTCAGCTGTTCTATGGTTAAATATTATCTCAAAACTTTTGTTTTAGAGGGTGGGTCATCGTAATTTTAAGGCTCCTTTACGCAGCATCTTTCAGCTCTTTTTTTGCGTGCAGTAAAGGGATAATTTTTTTTTCAATTGCTTGTATTCATCGGCTTCATGCAGTACTCATTGCCCGTGCCGGCAAGAACAATTCGGCATTCTTAATGTAAAATCATTTTTTTAATTATACGACTATGGGAATTATAAAAGAAAAGTTTAAGCAAAAAGCGGATACTGTTGCGGCAGAAATAAAAGAGTTATTAAAAGAACATGGCGATAAAGTAATAGGAGAGGTCACTCTAGCGCAGGTGTACCAGGGTATGCGTGGCATCACCGGGTTGGTAACCGAAACCTCTTTGCTGGATGCACAGGATGGCATACGTTTTAGAGGCCACTCTATACCGGAATTGCAACAAGCATTACCCAAAGCACCCGGAGGTTCTGAGCCCTTACCGGAAGGCCTGTTTTTACTCATGCTGTTGGGAGAATTACCCGATGAAGAACTGGTGAACCACCTTACAAGTACCTGGCAGCGCCGCAGCCATGTACCCAATCATGTTTTTGCCACCATCGAGGCATTGCCCGTGGCAACCCATCCTATGACGCAGTTTGTAATAGCTATTATGGCACTACAAACCGAAAGCGTTTTTGCAAAAAACTATGCAAAAGGCATGAGCAAAAAAGATTATTGGGATGCTGTTTTTGATGACGCTATGGACCTCATAGCACGCTTGCCCAGAATTGCAGCATACATCTATCGCAGGAAATACAAAAAAGGAGATCATATACAGCCTAACGGATTGCTGGACTGGTCAGGAAATTTTGCACACATGATGGGTTACGACGACGAAGGTTTTAAAGAGCTGATGCGTTTGTACATGACCATTCATGCAGACCATGAAGGTGGTAACGTGAGTGCACACACGACGCATCTCGTAGGCTCTGCGTTGAGCGACCCATACCTCAGTTTGGCTGCGGGCATGAACGGCCTTGCCGGTCCGCTACATGGCCTCGCAAACCAGGAAGTGATTAAATGGATATTTGAATTACGGGAACAAATAGGCAGCGAATCTCCTACAAAAGAGCAGATAGCGGAATACGTAGAGAAGACGCTCAGCGAAGGAAAAGTGGTACCAGGCTACGGTCATGCGGTGCTTCGTAAAACCGATCCTCGTTTTACGGCACAAATGGAGTTTGGTAAAAAACACATGCCCGATGACCCATTGGTGCAAACTATATGGAATGTGTATGAAACTGTGCCACCTATACTAAGTACCATCGGCAAAATAAAAAACCCCTGGCCCAATGTAGATGCTCATAGCGGCGCCTTGCTTGTGCACTACGGTATGGTAGAGTATGAGTTTTACACCGTGTTGTTTGGTGTATCAAGAGCGCTTGGTGTGTTGGCAAGCCTTTGCTGGGACAGGGCTTTGGGCTTCCCGCTGGAAAGACCAAAATCCATTACCACCGATCTTGTAAAACTTTGGTTGGAAGGCAAAGACAATATCTGGGGAGAATAGTTCAGGAAATATTTAATACGAAATGCCTTGATTTTAATCAGGGCATTTTTTTGCCATCATTGGCCTCGTCGGCCATAGGAGATAGGAGGTAGGGGCAAAAAAATAGGGACTAAATAGAAATAAAGTCCCGTATTAAATCCAATATCCTTTGAAAAACCAATGATGCATAATCATTTATTAAGCCAAAAAAATTTATACGGAATTGTTTAAGATTTGCGGTAAATAAATCCACAAATGGAGAATAGGTTAATATGTGTTAGCAAAATCTACCCGGTTATTACCGGCAATTAAAAATTTTGTTACCATACAAGTTGCGGTTATATTTGCAGTCCAAATTTATGGGGGGTTAGCTCAGTTGGCTAGAGCGCTTGCATGGCATGCAAGAGGTCGTCGGTTCGACCCCGATACTCTCCACCAACAAGGGGAAATTAGTTTCAGAACTAATTTCCCTTTTTTATTTCCTTTTAGAATGCCCGCCATTTGTGATGTACAAGTAAGATTAGTAATTATGCATCAGCGTTCACGTATGTAAAAATGGTCATCACATCGTAACAGCCATTTTAAATTTTGTGTAATACATTTTACAGGCTTCTACCCATTTTTTACATGCTTCAGTACAAGCGTTACAATATGCTGAATGTTCAGCATGTTTGCCACACTCTGCAGCGCAGGCTTTACAATATTTTACGCTAAGGGAACAAAGAGCTTCTGCAGATTGTGAGCCCTTCGCACATAGTTACGTGCACAAAGCACCTCTATCAGCACAGTCCCTGCAAAGCATTACACATTCAGTCTGTCCTCCCGTATTTAAGCATTTTGCAAATTATTTTTCACAAGCTTCAACACAACCTATACAGGCATCAGCATAAGTTTCATAGTCTTTCATGTTATTTATATGAAGCAATGGAAAAAATCCCATCGTTATTCATCACATCATCTCATGCATTGTATTCTTCTTTGCTCTATCATTTGGGTAATAAGTTCATACCAGGTATTTAAATATGAGTAAGCGGTAACTTTTCAGTTAAATCAGGTTGTTTAAAAATTACAAACGGCTTTTGGTAAATCATGGTGAATAGAGGCAACTTCCCAGATGCTTCTATCGTAAAATTCTTTTGATGATTTCTTTGGAAGTTAATGTGATCTCGGCTTTCATTATCAGCAGAACTGTTATCTGCCTTGTTAAATAGTGGCTTGGTTTATGTGAATATTAGAATAGACCCACACATATATCTGCTGTTCACTAACGGTGAGCATTAAGCATGTCTACCTCCATCTTAGGTTATCCTAATTGAAAAACTTACTATTTAACAGAAGTCATTTTTTATCTAAAGGGGGTACCAATTTGTCGGGAGCCATTGGGTATTTATTATGAACGAAATTTTGATTTCGAAGATTGCCTTTTCAATTAGTTTGGGTGTATTTGCTCATGAAAAGACAATTGAACAATAAAAATCATTACAGGCACTGACTAAACTCATTGTTTCAGTAATTCAACAAATGCATATTGCAATGTAAAGATGTGTCTATTCAACAAGCGCTTAAGAAAATTATTACTAAATCAATAAAAATTTGAGAAGGCAAACAAACTGGTATGTTATCACAGGAGGCCCGGCTTCAGGAAAAACTACTACCGTCAACCTGCTTAAAGAAAGGGGATACATAACCAGCTTTGAACATGCCAGGCATTACCTGGATACACAGCGGCTAAAAGGAAAAACTATAGAAGAGGTTAGACAGAACCAGACAGCATTTCAATTGGGAGTTTTAGAAATGCAGATTGAACAGGAGACTAAATTTTACCTGAGCTTCTTGTCTTTCCCGACCGTGCCATTCCTGATGCGCTTGCCTACTATCGTTTTTTAAATCTTTTGCGAAATAAAAAGATGACTGAGGTGTTACGCACCGTCTCTCATTGAAGAAAGAATTTTTATTCCTGATTGTCTTTCATTGGTAAATGATTATGCCGGAACGACGATTTACTGGCTCAGAAAAGGCTTCATATATTACTGGTTGAGGTTTACGAATCTCTGGGATTTCCAATCATTTAACCTGTGTTACCGCCCGAAGAACGGATGGACTTCATCT
>JANPJW010000129.1:0-14805 GCA_031425715.1 Chitinophagaceae bacterium
ATGCACAGCAGATGATCTTCATTAGAATGTATCTCTATGAGTACATCATTTACCTTTTGCAGCCAATCTAAGTTGCCGGAAAAAATATATTTTTCTGCTCCTTCTACATCTATCTTCAGCAAGTCTATATGATCTATTTCGCAACGCTGCATTAAGGTTGGTATACTCACAGCAGGAACCTTACTATCGGCTCCATCCACTACCCTGCTATTGTATTTTGCTTCCGCAGATTCGAAAGATACAAGCCCATCCTTGCCCATGGCTGCAAGCTCTAAGGCCGTCACCTTTCCTGTGGCAATTTCTGTTTGAAGATTTTTGGTGAGCATTTTAAAATTACTAGGCTCAGGTTCTACACAAATAACCCTGGCTTGTGGATAGTGCTGCAAAAAATACAATGCAGACAATCCAACGTTGGCACCCAGATCAACTACTGTGTTTACACGGCTAGCTGGCCGGGCAGATAATACATAAATTTTTTTGAAGAATATCTCGTAAAATATATCAATGTCGCCAGTATAGGTTCGCAGGTAAAGGTTGCGTTTGCCGAGGGTATGTTCTATGCGAATAGCACAGAGGATTTCCCTGGAGTAAGCTTTTACAAAACCGGTTTTACTCCATCGCAATTTTTTACTATTCCAAAGCAGTCGTAACAACGACGATAGCCCGGTCGTAATATCAACCGCAAAAGAAAGTTTATGAAGTACTTTGTTCATCAGCTATGGAACGGTTTCCCAATATTTGTTCTGCATAAATGAGATCGGCAGGGCGTGTAATTTTTATATTATCTTCTTCGCCTTCTACCAATTGCACCTTCATCCCGAAAGCCTCTACCACGCTGGCCTCATCTGTAAATTTATCTTTGTAATCGATGTTGTAAGCTGGTACTAAAATAGTGCTTAAAAAAGCCTGTGGCGTTTGAACCAATTTTACGTTTCGTCTTTCCAGGGCCTCATTGCCATGGGCAGATACAAAGCGCACACTGTCTTTGCAATCTACCACCGGGATGGCGGCCCCACTTTCCAGGGCAGCATCAAAACAGCGATGGATCAGGGAAGCTGTGAGCAAGCAGCGCACCGCATCGTGCACCAGCACCATACTTTCTTCGGTTACCATTTGCAAACCATTTTGCACAGAATGAAAACGGGTTCGCCCACCAACTGTTATTTTAATGCGCTTATAATCGAACCAGGCATCAATAATTTCCTGCCCTGTGGCTACGTGCTCTTCGGGCAAAACCAAAATAATATTTAAGTCGTCGTAGGCTTTGAGAAAAGCATCGAGCGTATAATATAAAACAGGTTTATTTTGCAGTAATAAAAATTGTTTGGGAACAGCGCTATTCATGCGGCTACCCAAGCCGCCAGCCACTATCACAGCATATTTCTTCATAGTTCGGTTTGTTGTTAAACAGCAAAATTACAGGATTGCATATAAATGGTTTAGAAAACAAAACAATGTCCTCAATAATGATAGTGTGCTGTAAAATGAAAGTTGTTTTGAGTAAACTGTGAATGAAAATAAAAATGGTGAATGGTCAACAACTCACTTTTGACCATTCACCATTCACAAATTGAAGTATCCGTTTATTTATAGCAGGTACATTGCTATTAGTCTTTATAGATGCCTACAAAATGTTCACCGGTACTTTTTCTGGAGGCCCGGTACATACCAGCACTGTTGAACAACATAGCCGTATTACCTTTTGCATCTACACCAATCATACCGCCTTCACCCTGTAGTTTAATGAGCTTCACATTCACCACTTCGTTCATGGCTTCATGCAGGCTCAGGCCTTTGTATTCCATGAGGCAGCTCACGTCGTGGGCGGCCACTGCACAGATGAATGGTTCGCCATGCCCTGTGCAACTTATAGCACAGGTATCGTTATTGGCATAAGTGCCGGCGCCTATGAGCGGGCTATCACCTATGCGTCCGTATTTTTTGTTGGTCATTCCGCCCGTGCTCGTTGCTGCTGCTATGTTGCCAAAGGCATCGCAGGCCACAGCACCTACGGTTCCAAATTTTTTGTCTTTCATCAATTCTTCCAATCCCTGGTGTGTATGATCCAGCGAATAACTATCACTGTCACGCATTACTTTCCATTGGTCGTATCTGAATTTTGAAAAGAAATATTCATCAGGCTCCAATTTGATACCCTGTTTAATGGCAAAATCGTTGGCACCCTTGCCACTTAAAAAAACGTGGTTGCTGTTCAGCATTACTTCTTCGGCAAGCTCTATGGGGTTGCGTACATTTCTTACACCTGCTACCGCACCTGCCGCCATCGTTTGTCCATTCATGATAGCAGCGTCCATTTCCTGCACTCCTTTTTTGGTGAACACAGAACCCCTGCCTGCATTGAACAAAAGATTATCTTCCAACACAACGATGGCTGCCTTTACAGCATTGCTTGCAGAGCCTTCCTGCTCCAAGACTGCGTAGCCTGCTTTGAGTGCGTCTTCCAACGCATTCATGTAAGCAATTTCAAGATCGGGTGTCATGTCTTCTTTTAAAATTGTACCGGCACCGCCGTGTATTACAAGAGAGAATGGTTGCATATCTGGGTTTTAAAATTTCAGCCAAAAATATTTAATTTACTGCCACAAAGCTTCGAAGTTTTTTTACCAAAGGTTGAATGCAGGCTAATGACCAGCGCTATTTTTTCATCAGGCGTTAATACGAGCTTTCGCCAACAACGTAGAAATAATAAATCTTAGGTGTTTTTATTCATCATGCCTAAAAGCAGCTTGCGGTTAACTGGTCCTGTTCAATATCATCCTGGCTTTGTCCATCAGCATTTCAGCACCGATAAGATGCATGCAGGCATGGTCTCCACGGAAGCAGGGTTTATTGCCAAAAACAGAACAAGGCCTGCAATATAAATCGGCTTGTACGACATTCTCTTCATCTTGTTGCCAGCCATAAAAGCCTGCAAAGGGATGCGTGGCGCCCCAGATGCTCAAAACAGGTACGGCGTAAAGGCTTGCAAGATGCATGTTGGCAGAGTCCATGCTAATCATCATGTTTAACTTGCCAATTACCTGCAGTTCTTCGGCAAATGAAATTTTACCAGCAACATTTAGGGAATACGGAATTTCTTCTGCCCAGGCTTGCAGCAATTCCGCTTCTTTGCCTGCTGCCCCAAAAAATAAGAGTGATACATCTTCTTCCGCAACGAGCTGCTTTAAAAATAGTTTCATTTTCGGCAGGGGATACATCTTTTCCGGGTGTTGCGCAAACGGCGCTACACCTACTAACCTTTTACCCTCCTCAATTTGGATTTGAACGGCAGCAGGAATACTCGTTGGCATTGTTGGCAAAGAGTCTTGCAAATTGATGGGAAAACCCAGCCTGGAGAACACTGCTGCGTAACGCTCGTGGGAAGTTGGAAGTTGCCGCATTTGTTTTCCTTCCTTAGCAGTGAGGCTTTTTTTTTCCGCCCGCCCTTTGTCTATTGCAGCCACACGAATACCTGCAAGGCCAAAGAAGCTGGTAAGTATGGAAGACCGCAACACATTGTGCAAATCTGCCACCACATAATTGCGCTTGCCTTTCTTTAGAGTCTGAAATAATTTCCAAAGACCTGTAAGACCTTTATGCTGGCCCTTTGTATAAGCAGGAAAAAAATGGCAACGCTCCATGCCGGCAAAAAGAGGTGCTAAAAATCCATTACTCACGAACGTAACCTGCAGTTGCGGATACTGGTGCAGCAAGGCTTTTATCACAGGAACAGCCATGGCTACATCACCCATTGCCGAAAAACGAAACACAATAATATGCCCGGGAGCCTGCACTAAGTAGTGGATTGATTGTATAAAACAGGATTCAGGCTTTCATCATTGTACATCTTCATTTGCTTGTACACCTTCATGTATTTGTGGCCATCCCTGATTTCCGTCATCAGGATGTCTATGGCATGGGAAAGGTCTTTACGCTGCTCTAACAGAACATTTAATTTATCGCTACATGCCTGCCGGTGCGCTTCTGTAGCTTCGGCCCGGGAAGCCTCAGATGACATGTGATAAATTTTTAGCGCTAATATCGACAAGCGATCTACGGCCCAGGCAGGGCTTTCAGTATTGATGGTTGCCTGTTCTCTCGCACGCACATTTTTATATTTATCTAAAAAATAAGTATCTATAAATTCCACCATATCCGTACGTTCCTGGTTCGATTTGTCGATGCGTCGTTTCAACAACAAAGCCGCTGCTGGCTCGATGTGCGGATCACGAATTAAATCTTCCAGGTGCCATTGCACCGTATCTATCCAGTTCTTCAGGTACAGCAAATGCTCCAGGCTACTTTCTTCAAAGGGGTTGCTTATAGGCGCATCTACATTGTCTGAAATATGATAATCGTTGATGGATTTTTCAAAAATATTATTACAGATAGAGCTTATCATAACACATCGTTTAGGAATTAGTATTCTTATTTCTAAGTGCAAGGTAATAAATAGGAATGCCAGTTAAAACAATGGCGAGGCCCCAACCTGCATAAGTGGGTTTGTAAAATATGAGCAATGCACAAAAAGTGGTGGCCATTAAAATATAAAGGGCCGGCAGCACCGGGTACCCGAAAGCCTTGTAAGGTCGTACGGCATCAGGGCGGTTTCTCCGCAGCACAAAAATGCCGAGTATGGTGAGTCCATAAAATAGTACTACAACAAAAGAAATCATGTCCAGCAAATCGCCGTACCTGCCACTCAGGCAAAGCAGGGAGGCTACCAGGCATTGTATCCACAAAGCAAATTCGGGCACATCGTTTTTGTTAAGCTCCCCGGTTTTTTTAAAGAAGAGGCCATCTTTTGCCATGGTATAATAAACCCTTGCCCCAGCCAATATCAACCCGTTGTTGCAGCCAAAGGTAGAAATCATGATCATCACAGCTATCACATAGGCACCAATAGTACCGAAGATTGGAGTACTGGCGGCTACGGCTACCCTGTCTTGCGGAGCAGAAGCAATTGCCTCTAATGGCAATACGCTGATGTACATTAAGTTGGCGGCTACATAAATTAAGGTAACAATGAGGGTGCCCAGGAACAAGCTAAGACCAATATTTCGTTGGGGATTTTTTACTTCGCCTGCAATGAAAGTCACATTGTTCCAGGCATCGCTGCTAAAAATGGAACCCACCATAGCGGCGGCGATTGCACCCAAAATAGCACTGCCGGCAACGCCGCCCACAACCACACCATCGGCAGCACGTGTTTTCATAACCCAGGCATCTGCCCAGTTGGCATCCCATATTTCTGCCCTGGCAGCAATGAAGAAACCAAACACGATGAGGCCAAACAACGATAATAATTTGATGACAGTAAAAACAGTTTGAATCATTTTACCACCCTGTATTCCTTTTGTGTTTATGTAAGTGAGCAATACAATTAAAGCGATAGAGACCAGCTGGGCCGGATAAATTTTGAAGATGCCAATTTGCGCAATGATGTTCGCATCTGTCACTTCCAGGGCGGGAATAAAATAGCCGGCAAATTTTGAAAACGCTACCCCAACTGCAGCAATGGTAGCTGTCTGTATTACTGCAAAAAAACTCCATCCATACAAAAAACCAGCGAGCGGGTTAAAGGCTTCTTTAAGATATACATACTGACCGCCAGCCTTGGGAAACATAGCACTCAGTTCGCCATAACTCATGGCAGCAATAAGCGTCATGAAACCTGTGATGAGCCACACAGCTATGAGCCAGCCGGCGCTTCCTACATTGCGGGCTATATCGGCACTTACAATAAAAATACCGGAGCCAATCATAGATCCGGCTACTATCATGGTAGCATCGAGCAATCCGAGCGTGGGCTTAAATCCATGAGTTGTTTCAGCCATAAAGCAATTGTTTGAGAGATAATTTAATGAAAAAACCCGGTCAGTTTACTGATCGGGTTTCAAGATAATTAAATCAATCTACATTCTGCTTTCACTTTTTCTTCAAAAGGTCGTTCATTCCGTTTACCACATCGTCAGTGATGTTCATGCTCGAATCTTTGTAGACCATATAATCAAGTCCTGTACCGGTCGTTAATATGTAGAGATAATTTTTTTCTTTGTTGTAGTCAATTAAAAACAACTTCAACTTCTTTTGGATATCATCCATAAAGCGATAGCTCTTTTCACTCAGCTTTTGCGTGAGGTTTTGCTTTTTTTCATCTACACGTTGTTGTTGTGCCAATAACTGACCCTGGAATTCTTCGGCCATTTGCTGAGTGATGGCATCTCCTTTTTTAAGAAAAGTATTTTTTTGCCCTTCCAAACCACGATAACTATTTTCCCATTCTGATTCTATTGCCCGCTGCTCTGCTTCCAGTTCCTTCCGCTTTTCTTTGATGAAAGTAATTTTTTCATTCAAAGAGTCTAGCTCCACGTAAGCAATGGGAGCGGTGGACATTTTGGTATTGGCCTGGGTACTGTTTACCGATGACGCTTTGGTTATTTTGGTATTGTTACCAGCAAATTCATGAAAATACAAAAATGCTACTGCCGCCACCAACAGCACATTTAAAATAGTAGAAAAATTCTTCATTAATGCTTTTTTGATTGGCGGCAAGATAAATAGATTGCATGTATCCACAATAGTTAATTCAAAGTTTTAGAAAGGCTTAACTAGCCAAGACCAGTGGCATTTTGCTGAGTTTAGGAAAGAAACCGCCAGAGGAAAAAAGTATCTGGATATCCTGCCACTTACCAGTTTGCAAAAAACAGTAAATTGTACTATGAAACTAGAAAAGGTATTTGCCAACAACGAGCAATGGATACAGGGAAAATTGAAAACCGATCCAGATTATTTTGAAAAATTATCCCAGGGCCAACGCCCTGAGATTCTTTACATAGGCTGCTCAGACAGCAGGGTAACTGCCGAAGAACTCATGGGTGTGCACCCCGGCGAAGTATTTGTACATCGCAACATAGCCAATATGGTGATCAGCATAGACTTAAATGTGATGAGTGTGCTTAACTATGCTGTACGACATTTGAAGGTGAATCACATAGTAGTGTGTGGCCATTATTTTTGCGGGGGAGTGAAAGCCGCTATGGAGTCGGAAGACCTGGGCATCCTGAATCCCTGGCTTAGAAATATAAGAGATGTATACAGACTTCATAAAACCGAACTCAATGCCCTGGAGGATGAAACCGATCGTTACAATCGCCTGGTAGAACTCAACGTGCAGGAACAATGCATCAATCTTTTAAAAACCGCCGCTGTGCAGATGGCCATCAAGGAAAGGGGATTACAAGTGCATGGCTGGGTATTTGACATAAAAACAGGCAAACTCATAGACCTGAATATAGATTTCGAAAACGAATTGAAAGACATCATGGAGATTTACAATCTACATTGAGCGGTATCCGACAGTCAATAAGATTTTCTTTTTCAGCTATACTGAAATGGCTTATGCCCGGCATTAAGCAAAATATGTCCACATTACTATAAACTGTCACTTTAGTTTTTTATCTTACATATCAAGCCGAAAAATTATTACTATAACCCACCTCCAAGGTACTCAAGGCTAGCCATCCAGTCAATCCAGATTAACTACTCCAGCTTTACCCTCTTAATAGTAAGCACAAAGGGCTATGAAAGTATTGTTACCGTTCATTCCATTATTCTGTCTAGAACCTTTTTTAATCTACCGGCAGGTATGATGTGGTAATCTATATTTAATTATTAAACTCTACCAAGATGAAATCTTTTTTACCAAATTTAAAGCAATGGGGGTATCTCCTCCCATCTATCTTTTTCTTTCTCAATTTTAGCGGGCAGGCTCAATGTGTGGCACCCACTTTTCCTGCACCGTCTTCCATTTTGGCTACCGTACCCGAAGCTGCAGGATACAACATGGTATATAGCCTACCCATCCCCAGCGCAAACCAGGCATGGGCGACTCAGGCAGATGTGCCATATGCAATAAATAATACTGCGGCGCTGTCTGGTTTGCCCTTTTCGAGGGTTGCCTATTACTTAAAACTAGAATCCATCTATACAGGAGTGCAGTGGGTTTGGGTGTCTATGGATGCGTTTACAAATGATGTAACCCGTGTGGGAATCCCGGTGGGTGATATCGCATACCAGCAACAGGTAAACAATCTGAATGTGCTTAACAACACCGGCACAAACAGAACGGGCGTTGCTGGAAACATTGAATTTTGGTCTGCTGCCTATGAACCAGCCAATGCGACAAGCGTACCCAATGCCTCTAACAGCCTGTACGATTTTGGCGATCAGAAAGGCGATGGCACCGTACCTTTCGGGTCTTTCCAGGTACATGATTTTAATCAAACAGAAACCTTGTTTGCTTACAATGGATGGTCTACTACACTCTTCAATTCAGAAGATTTAGGCATAGGAAATTGTAGCTTTTGTACCCAGCCTGATTACACTTTTATCAGCAATGCATATTTGTATGACGTAAAAGAACTGTATGTATTTGTGAGCATACCACCTTACCAGCCTGGTTGCAACAGCGCCACACTTAACCTGGATGCTGCAGGAAATGCCACTCTGAATATATCGGATGTTACCACAGAAACCGTGGGTCAATGCGGCGTTGAGAGCATTGCTTTGTCAAAAACAAGCTATACCTGTGCGAACCTTGGTACCAATACTGTAACCGTGACTTTCAAAGTAAACGGAACCGAATCTACCTGTGAAGCTACTGTAACTGTAAAGGATCTGATCAGCCCTGCATTACAAGCTACCGGCACAAGTGTTACCCTGGGTTGCGACCCAGGCGCAGCAGCAATTGAAGCTGCCTTGGGTGCTGCTTCGGCCACGGATAATTGTGGCAGCCCTACATTGCAGGTTAGCACATCCGCTGTTTCAGCCAACGGAAATAACAGGGAGCAAACACGTAGCTGGATTGCCAAGGATGCAAGTGACAATACTACCACCCAGTCTCGCACGGTAAAATGGACCACGAATTGCATAGTTGATTTGCCAAACATTTATCCCTCTAACGTTTCGTGCAGTCAATTCAGGAATGGTGCAACAGCCTTGTTGAACGTTTGCTACAAAGCTGAAAATAGGAAGGTGAATAAAGTTTCTCCGGAAAACTTCTATTATTATGCTACGGTTGTTGCACCTTCCAACCTGGGATGGTTCAATATTCTTTCTGTTGATATCGTTCAAACCAAGAGTTGTGCAAATTTCAAATTGTACGAGATACAGAGTAACCAGGTAAGGGCCTATGACAACAATTGCAGGCTTATTGCCAATGGATTTCAGGTAGCAAATGGCCAAGGCAGAGTAATTATCATAGGGGCTATCCCAGGAAGAGAATATACCATATGGGCAAACTATGAAACCAAATCCTTGGAAGGTTCAAGCTATAGTGGGAATACCGCCCCGGTTTGTAGCAATTCTTTTGTTGCAAGAGTATCTGCAGGATTATTTGGCCAGAGTGCAGTAGTAGCCGGCAGCCAGGGTAACATCCTTGCTAAGCCAAATTGTAATGACCAAGCGAAAGGGTATGACAATGATTTCTCAATCCACAATAAAGGAACTGATGCAGATTTAGCAGATTTCTCTGCAGATAAACTGGCGGCGGTTGCCTCTCCGAACCCTTCTTCGGGCCAGTTTAATCTACACATACAAAGTAAAAAGACTACGCCTGTGAGCGTAAGAGTATTGGATGTGATGGGCAGACCAATTTATACTTCAAACAGAATAGTAGCCAATACCGTTTTACGCCTGGGCGATAACTGGCAGACAGGAACTTATTTTGTAGAAATACAACAGGGAGAAGAAAGACAACTTATGAAATTGATTAAACAATAATAAACAACATTTTTTCAAATGCCGGTCAGCGATACTGACCGGCATTTTTTTGCGAACCTGTTAAGCGTGGAGTTATTAAATAAATTGTAAAATCTTTTTTGCAAGAAGTTAGCATTGTTTTTTATTGGAACCTTGCAGCTCACACCTTAAATCTTACTATATGCGCCCGTATCGTTTCTGCTTAATATTAATAGCTTCCCTATGTTTTTACATCGCTCCCGCACAGGTCACTAAAATTCCGCCTACTGCAAAAGAAAACTTCAGCAAGCAGTATCCAACAGCAACCGACGAAGTGTGGTACAACGACATCCTGGAAGTAAATGTCCGTTTTGCCTAGACGGAAAAAAGATGAGTGCGCTTTATAATAATAAGGGAATCTGGAAAAATACCATGCAGGACGCAGAATATGATCAGTTACCTCCTGCTGTAATAGATGGGTTTAATAAAAGCAAGTATGTAGAAAGGAGCGTGACCGAAACTAAAATTATTTTTTACCCTGGCAATGTAACCTTGTATCGAATTAAAGCAGAAAAAAACGATATCGAAAAAAAGTTATTGTTTTTTAACGAGAAAGGAAGATTGGTTAGAGACGCTCTCACACTTTGATTACATGAGAGTGATTCGCCGTTTTAGAAATTAACAGGGCATCGGACATTATCCATCGAACTGTTGCGAATATTTAAAAAATTTCTGTAGGACACTGTTACTTCATAGCCACCCCTGGATTGAGACGCACTGCGGAGTTTTGAAATATTGACATGATAGAGGCCCCGGGTTAAAAGCCTTTAAGAGTAAAGATCCGCCCGGGCAAAATGCCGGTACCCCGGAGGATAGGTAATTGTTTGATGAAATAAGCCCGAAGCAAATGAAATGGCTACAACTAAGGGGAGAACTTTACTCATAAAGTGCTGTAGGGTTTTGGGTTGGCAGATGCTAACAACCAGTAAATCTAATATTACAATATTTGCCCGCCATTAACTTTTATGCAGCGCCTATTGCTAAGTTGTGGCAAAGTTTTCATGATATAAAATTGATACTGTCTTTTTGTTGGATCGCTTCGGATACAAGAAGGTTCCTGATTGCTGTTTGCAAAGATGAGCGTTGTATTGTTAGGTTGACCGCACGAGTGACCAGGGAAATAGGGACATTTTAAAACTTATTGCCGATGGATTTTCAAACCTATCAATCAGTAATCAGCTGTGTCTTTAAAATTTGCAGCCTGCTGCAATCCATTTTTGCTATTGCTGCTCCACACCGATAAACATTTGCACGTTTAATTTAAATACCTGTTTTTAAAAAGCCTCTCCTGTATAAATATAAAAACCGGGGCCTTCCTTTGTAAAGCCCACATCAAACCGAAGGAAGATATCTTTTTTGGGAAACACCAGGTACCGTATGCCTACCCCACCGGACGGCAACAAATCCCTTGTAGAAAATGCTTTAAAGGAAGGTGCCACAGCACCTGCTGCTACAAATGCTGCAGCTCCAATGCGCTTGCTAAAAGGGAGCGGAAGAAACCGGTATTCAGCCTGTGCCGCCATATATTTTTTATCCCGGAACCGGCCATAATAATAACCTCGCATGAGCGATTCGCTGCCCAACAATGCTAGTTGGTTAAATGGTGCATCGCCGGTTACAAATTGGCCAAAAACCTGTGCTGCAAAAACCTGGCTTTTTTTTACTGTGCGGTAAATACGTCCATCTACTGTAACGGTATTAAATTTATAATCGCTTACAATTTTCGGGGTCACCTTCACAAAAGCCAATTCACCAAAAAGACCATTTCTTACGTTCATTGCATTGTGCCGGTTATCATATACGATGCCGGCACCAATACCGAGGTTTTGGCTGCCCTCACTACCCTTTGGTGCAGGAAGCGTACTACCATTTGTTTCAATATTTACATTGTAAAGTTTTTGATAATCGACTTCGATACCTGCGAATAAATTGGCTGCAATTCTTCGTAAGGCACGTTCCCTGAGGAGGATGTAGTCTGAATTTACGAGTTGTTTTTCTGCTTCATTCGCACCGGGACCGGTGCCAAAATATTGTAGTGGGAATCGTTGAACCCGCAACTTGCCGAGAAAGAACCATTTATCCCGGTGCGTATAAACAAAGTGATCGAGCCATGCACCATATTGCTTATTGATGGTAAAGAAATTGAAAGACTGAAATTCACTCAGCCTGTTGAGGGTATCTCTGCGGGCGTGGTATAAATAAAGTGCAGAAAACCCAATCTCCCAACTCGTTTCCGGAGCATAAGCCACTGTGGGATACAACAGAAATTTTGGTTTTTCAGGACTGCTGGAATCGTTGAAGTATTTATTAAACGTCTTCTTCGCCAGCCTTTTTACGAAGCCCGCTCTAGGCAGGCTGTCTGTACCTGTGTAAACAGAATCTGTTTGAGCGTGCGACTGAATAAAAAAGAATGAGGCTACCAGGCAGGTTATCACTTGTCGGTACATAAGTTCGGGTTGTTTCATTCAAATAAGAATCTCAGTATTCATAAATTTACAACACAATCTTGCTTTTGTGTGTAGTGGCAGAAAAAAGGAGCAAAGCGTTTCCGCCTGCTCCTTTTATAAAATATTTCCAGAAATTTAAATTTGCTTACTCTTCTTCATCGAAGCTCATCGCTTCTTTGGTTGTCATCAGCAATTCATATTCTTCTTTGCTTCCTACGATCATGTTTTCAAACTCACGCAAACCTGTACCCGCTGGTATATGATGTCCTGTGATTACATTCTCTTTCAAGCCAAGCATTTCATCGGTCTTACCTTGTATAGCTGCAGAGCTTAATACTTTGGTAGTTTCCTGGAACGATGCTGCAGATATCCAGCTATGTGTACCCAAAGATGCTTTGGTAATACCCAACAACAATGGTGATGATGTAGCCGGACTTGCATCACGGAACTCAACCAACTTCTTATCTGCTCTTCTCAGGATAGAATTCTCTTCCCTGATATCACGCAGCGTTGCAATCTGGCCGGTTTTAAGTTTACCACTATCACCATGCTCGGTAACTACTTTCTTGTCGTAGATGTAGTCATTCTCTGCATTAAAGTCCATCCTGTCTTCTGTATCTCCTTCAAGGAATTTGGTATCTCCAGCATCTTCGATGGTTACCTTACGCATCATCTGACGTACGATTACCTCTACGTGCTTATCGTTGATTTTAACACCCTGCAAACGGTATACTTCCTGAATCTCGTTTACCACATACTCTTGTACTGCAAACGGACCTTTGATAGAAAGAATGTCAGCAGGAGCAGTTTGACCATCAGATAGAGATGAACCAGCTTTTACAAAGTCACCATCCTGCACCAAAATCTGGCGACTCAATGGAACCAGGTATTTGCGAACCACACCGTCTTTTGCTTCTACAATAATCTCCCTGTTACCACGCTTAATGGCTCCGAAGGCAACTACACCATCAATCTCACAAACAACCGCAGGGTTACTGGGATTACGTGCCTCAAACAATTCTGTAACACGAGGCAGACCACCGGTAATATCCTTCAACTTGCTCAACACCCTTGGTATTTTCACCAATACCTGACCGCTTCTTACATCGTCACCTTCTTCTATCACGATATGAGAACCTACTGGTAAGTTGTATGTTTTCTTTTCTTTACCATCTACAATAATTGCAGGCAATTTGGTTTTGTCTTTTGTCTCGATAACCACTTTTTCACGGTGACCAGTCTGCTCATCTGCTTCATCACGGTAAGTGACACCTTCAATCAATGCATCAAAACCGATCTTACCATTTACTTCAGCAACAATAACGTTGTTGAACGGATCCCATGTGCAAATCACTTCACCTTTGGTGATTTTCTGACCATCCTTTACGTTCAATACAGAACCGTAAGGAATGTGCATACTGTTCAGCAAACGATCAGATTTCACATCAATGTTTCTGATCTCACCGGTACGACCGATAACAACCTGTATTTTTTTACCTTCTCCGTTTTCTGTAGCTACTGTACGTAAACCATCAAACTGAAGTGTACCATCAAACTTGGCGTATAAAGAAGATTCTACTGAAGTAGAACCTGCCACACCACCCACGTGGAAAGTACGCAATGTTAACTGTGTACCTGGCTCACCAATTGACTGTGCTGCAATGATACCAACTGCATCACCACGCTGTGCCAAAATACCAGATGCAAGGTTTTTACCATAACATCTAACACACACACCACGCTTGCTTTCGCAGGTCAATACAGATCGGATCTCTACAGTTTCAATTCCAACCTCGTCAATATATTTTGCATCATCCGCACTGATCTCTTCACCGGCATTGATAATTAATTCTTCAGTTACAGGATGGAAAACATCGTGCAATGAAGTACGGCCTTCTATTCTGTCGCTCAGTGGTTCGATGATATCCTCATTGTCTTTCAACGCTGAAGTTGCAATACCACGAAGTGTTCCACAATCCTCATCATTGATAACCACATCCTGCGCCACATCTACCAACCTACGGGTAAGGTAACCGGCATCGGCTGTTTTAAGGGCCGTATCCGCCAACCCTTTACGGGCACCATGCGTAGAGATAAAGTACTCCAATACACTCAGACCGTCTTTGAAGTTTGCCAAAATTGGATTCTCAATAATTTCAGATCCTGATGAACCACTCTTACGAGGTTTTGCCATCAAGCCCCTTAAACCAGCGAGCTGTTTAATCTGTTGTTTAGAACCACGGGCTCCTGAATCAAGCATCATGTAAACAGAGTTAAACCCTTGTTTATCGATTGCCAATTCACGAATCAATGTTTCGGTAACCTTAGTATCTACCCGGCTCCAGATATCGATGATTTGGTTGTAACGCTCGTTGTTGGTGATAAGACCCATGTTGTAACTATCCCAAACCTCAGCAACTTCACCTTTTGCATTTTCTACCAACTCACCTTTTACCGCAGGGATAATAAGGTCATTGATGTTAAAGGACAAACCACCACGGAATGCCATGCGGTATCCGAGTGTTTTGATATCATCCAGGAATCTTGCTGTAATAGG
>JANPJW010000130.1:0-3168 GCA_031425715.1 Chitinophagaceae bacterium
CAAAAAAATGGGTGGAACTATGTAGCGCCATCCTGGAATTTTTGTAAATACCTGATTGACGAAGCAGGCAACCTAACGCATTTTTTTGAGGCAGGTGTAGAACCCATGGGACAAGAAATAAGGGAGGCAATGGAACAAAAAAATCATTCAGAACCAGCATAGTAGTGAGCCTGCATAAAAAAAGCCGTTGCTCCCGGAGCAACGGCTTATAAATTGTAAAACCACCTACAATGTTATGATGAACAGCAGCTATCTTCTTATGATTGCTGTGCAATTTATTTTATCCTGTCATGCGCATATAGCCGAAATCACATTGCAATATTACCATCGTTTGCGGAAAATGAATAGCCCATTCAGACATATTAATACCCGGGTATAAAAAAGACTTTTTTACTTGATAACGCCGGGCCTTAACTCCGAATGTCGGTTGGCAACAGGTTGAAACGTTTTTTAAAAGTAGCGGTAAATTTACTGGAGCTGGCATACCCTGTTAGAGAAGCAATATTTTTTACCTGCATGTTAGAACTCTTGAGTAGTTGCATGGCAAGCAACATGTTTTTCTCTTTATGGTATTGAAGCATCGAAAAACCAAACACTGACTTAAAGATTGTTTTTAATTTGGTGGAGGAAAGATTAACTGCTCTCGCAATGTTTTCTACCCCAATAAAAGGGGTATTCAAATTAGTGAGTATCATCCTTTCTGCCGCTGCAACATTTCCATAATCCGGGTTATGAAGGGCAACATGATTTTTGATGCGCTTATCCATGTAAGCATTCTTAAAAAAGCCTGCGACGATTTGCTGCAGTTGCTCCCTCAATGCGTCTGTATTTTCCACTCCTTTATCTTTTATTTCCATTTTACTCCAGAGATCGTCACTCAATGCAGGAGCATCGGGTACAATGTCTATCCAGTTTACAAATCCCGGTTCGTTGTTGAGGTATTCGTTTATTTCCTTTTCTTCCTGGGCGGAATCAAATGCCAGGTTTTTTTCTGTCCAGGCTTTATTGAATACGATGTTGAAGAACCTTCCTTTTGTGCCCTCATAGAAAAAAGTATTGACGGCTGTTTCGGGTTTATAAAAGGTGCAGGTCGTGCTTAGCAGCGTGGCTAATTCTTTATGATGCTCGTCTACGGGAAACTTGTATTTGAAAACTGCAAACGACAAAAAATAATAATCACTTGCTGTTTCTTTGTCGTAGAGCGCTTTAGAAATGATATTTTGCTTTACATCTAAACTGGATCCTAACAGCCAAAGACCTTCCTCAATTTTGCGGTAGCGCATGGCCCCTTTGGTAAAAGCCGTATCTGTATAGATGGTCTGCTCCAATGGCCTGTGGTCCGATGCTGATAAACTGGCAACACTCTCCACCATCAATGAGGGGCTGTTACTCAAGTACGGCAGTTCGAAAAAACCACCGTGATTGTAAAAAAGATGTTGTTTTATGTAGGATGACCATCTCTCGAGAGGCATAGGGAAATCAAAAATTTGGGTAAGCTATGAAAACGACTATAGTTAAAAAACACTCAAAATAAAATTACCGTTTTAGGTGTAACCAAGTATCATATTAAAATAAAGCATATTGGAGAAGGCCTTCTGCTTGCAAACCCGCAACGCTATACATACAGTTGGTTGTATCTAACCTAAAATAGTTGCAGTGAAATACATTTCATTTGCAGACATCCCCTCTATTCATTACAACGGACACTTTTCATGATAGTTGATCATCTCTATCGGGCTGTGCTCAAATTCGTAATCTTTGTAGTGGGCGGTAATTTCATCCAGCACCTCGTTAATTTCCTCAGGGGTTGGCAGCGTTACCAGGCGCAGACGGAAATCTTTGATGCCCGGCAAACCTTTAAGATAATTGGTATAATGCCGGCGCATTTCAAATATGCCCACTTTGGGCCCCTTCCACTCTACAGATTTTTGCAGATGTGTTTTACAAACTTCTATGCGTTCTGCCAGGGTAGGCGGCGCTAACACGGTTTGGTCCTTCATGTACTGCTTGATCTCCCTGAATATCCAGGGGTAACCAATAGCGGCACGCCCAATCATGATGCCATCTACCCCATATTTATTTTTGTATTCGTAAGCCTTTTGAGGGCTGTCAATATCCCCGTTGCCAAAAATGGGTATGTGCATGCGGGGATTGTTCTTCACTTTACCTATGAGCGTCCAATCTGCCTCACCCTTGTACAGCTGGCACCGGGTACGGCCATGTATGGCCAATGCCTTTACACCAATATCCTGCATGCGTTCTGCAACCTCTTCAATGTTGCGGGTATTGTCGTCCCAGCCCAGCCTTGTTTTTACCGTTACGGGTAAGTTCGTACTATTTATAACAGCTTTTGTGAGCCTCACCATCAGGTCGATGTCTTTTAAAACACCAGCACCAGCACCTTTGCTTACCACTTTTTTTACAGGGCAACCAAAATTGATATCAACCAGGTCTGGGTTTACTGTTTCGCAGATGCGGGCACTCATGGCCATGGCATCTTCATCGCCTCCAAAGATTTGTATGCCAAAGGGGCGCTCCTCTTCACTAAAATCGAGTTTTGCCCTGCTCTTCATGGCATCTCTAATCAGTCCTTCGCTGCTAATGAATTCGCTGTACATGAGGTCGGCACCGTTTGTTTTACAAACTGCACGAAACGGTGAGTCGCTCACATCTTCCATGGGAGCCAGCAAAATGGGAAATTCCGGTAATTGTATGTTGCCAATTTTGGGCATATCTAGTTGTATATTGCGGTCGCAAATTTACAACTTATAGGCTTAGCATATGCAATACAAATCAATTAAGGGTTTTACAGGCTGGGGACAGGTGGGTATCCTCTTCGTTTTTCTGGGGTTGGGCCTGGTTTTAGCCGGTGGTTTACAGCTACTTATAGGTATGCAACTTATTCCCGACGGCACCTCCGCCACCAACATGGGCCCCGCCATGTTAAAGGCATTGATGGACCCTAAAAATGTAGCTATGGCCCGGTTGAGCCAGGTTTTGGGCACTCTTTTCTTACTGTTTATACCCGCTGTTTTGTATTCTCTTGTTGTGAATGGCAAAAATAAATTTTGGCTCGGCTTCAATCCCTGGTTCAATGGCTGGCAGATTGTGCTGGGTTTTTTTATCATCCTCGTTTCCAACCTGCTGGCCTCGCCGCTCGCCGATATC
>JANPJW010000131.1:0-1991 GCA_031425715.1 Chitinophagaceae bacterium
CCTTGCCAAATTTTGAGCTGCGACAAATTCAGCAATTTGACTATTCCCCTGCAAAAAGGCAAATAACATTGTACTAATAATAATAAATGATTTCATATTATATTTTTTTATAAATCTAAAATAAATATATAAGGTATCCAAATATTACTAATTTATGTTATAATAAGTTAATGTTGTCAAGCATAAACGCCATTGTGTATAATCTAACTCCAGTGCTACAAAGGTTTTTTTGCGCTACAGAAATGAACAATCACCTTATCGAAAATCTAGCTTAAGGGCTGAAACGATATCGACGTTATGAGATGGAATGAAATAATTTTTTTCTCCGGTTTAGGTGTTACGAATATTTCGAAACCACCGCTTCAATCCACAAGCGCCGATGTCCCGAAAGCCCTGGAATTTTCACCTGGATCATCAATATGTGAAGACTAACTCATTTCTCCTATATAATGAGTTAACATTTTAAACTGATCCTGTAAGCTCCCCCAAAAATAGTACGTTTTGAAAGTAGACAAAAGTCTTAATTTTAAAAACGTAAAACATGAAAAAGAGTCTATTCACCCCCACACAAATTGCCAACATACTCAAGGAGTTTGATAATGGCAAATCAGCCGAAGAAATTAATCGGGAACATGGTGTAAGCAAAGCTTCTCTTTACAAATGGCGTCAACGCTATGGTGGTATGGAAGCTTCAGAGCTTAAGCGCATTAAGGAATTGGAAGAAGAAAATGCCAGGTTAAAAAAGATGTACGCCAACCTTGCCATGGAGTTAGATGTAGCTAAATACATTATTGAAAAAAAGCTCTAAAGCCTTGCGAAAAGAAAAGGATTGCCACTGAACTGCATAAAGAACGGCCGAAAGACATCAGCAAGGCGTGTCGGTTATTAAGGCTGAGCAGGAGCAGCTGGCATTATCAATCCGTAAAAAATGATGCTTATCTTATTGGTCGGCTTAAGGAACTTACCATTGACAAACCACAGGAAGGTTTTTGGAAGTATTATGGTAGACTGCGTAACGAGGGCGATCAGGTTAATCACAAAAGACTGCATCGGGTGTATAAAATGATGAAGCTGCCGCTAAGACGAAAAGCAAAGAAACGTTTGCCAGCAAGAGTAAAAGAGCCAATGGCTGTGCCTACTACCTTTACCCAAACCTGGAGTATAGATTTTATGTGTGATGTATTAAGCAATGGTACAAAGTTCCGTTCATTCAATGTAATAGATGATTATAATCGGGAAGTGTTGTTTATCGAAACAGATTATTCTTTAAAAAGTAGCCGGGTAATATGGGTGTTAAAACATTTAATTAACCGCTACGGTAAACCACAAAAAATACGCATGGATAATGGGCCCGAGTTTATAGCCAAACTAGCGCAAGACTGGAGCAACCTAAATGAAATTGAATTTAAATACATACAACCTGGTAAGCCAACCCAAAATGCCTTTATTGAGCGATTTAATAAATCATACAGAGGGGGCGTTTTAGATGCTTACCTGTTTGACAATATAGATGAAGTGAGAGAAACAACACAGGTATGGGTAGATGATTATAACAATGTAAGACCTCATGACTCCCTGGGTGGATTATCGCCCCGGGTGTATCGTGAAAAAAATAGCAAAGCTATTGGGCTCCGTTTCGCTTCGGCTACGCCTTCGCTTCACTCCGCCCAATAGCTTTGCTAGAACATGAAAATATTCTACTTTTAAACTGTACTAAAAATGGGAAGCTTTCATTTGAATGTAGTTCTACGGATGCAAAAACTTTTTGCGAAGCACATGGTATCAGCGAAGGTGCTTTTCATAAATGGAAGAAACGATATCTAAAGACGTCAGTGATGCAATCTGGTTTTATCAGCCTTCGGCAGCCGGCTGCATTGCAAGAGGCTACACTGTTTGCAGAGGTGAAAGGAATAAAAATTTACCAGACTGTTGAAGCTCCTATTTAAAAGAGCTGATTGCATGAGCAGTCTGCTATCTCTTACCGACCAGCG
>JANPJW010000132.1:0-17971 GCA_031425715.1 Chitinophagaceae bacterium
TTTATTTTATACCAGATCACATTATCTATGCCGCCATCTTCGGCGGTTTCCAGCAGGAGCGGCATCAATACATTGCTAATGGCTTGCGAAGCGGTACGGGCAAATCCGCTTGGTATATTGGGTACGCAGTAATGGATTACATCGTATTTTTTAAATACTGGTTTTTTATGGGTGGTTACCATGCTCGTTTCAAAACAACCACCATGGTCTATGCTCACATCAACGATCACGGTGCCGGGGCGCATGGCTGCTACCATTTCTTCGCTCACTACAACAGGTGTTCTGCCGCCAGAGCCGCTCAACGCACCCACCGCCACATCGCAGGATTTTAATTGTTTGCCCAATATTTTCGGTTCTATTACAGAGGTCCACATACGCACACCAATGTTATTTTGCAGGCGCTTCAAACGGTAAATACTATTGTCAAAAACTTTTACACTTGCACCCATGGCCAGGGCAGTTCTTGCCGCATACTCGCCCACAATGCCAGCACCAATTATTACCACTTTGGTGGGAGGAATACCACTGATGCCGCCTACCAATACGCCCCTGCCATCGTTGGCACTGCTCAGGTACTGGCCCGCAATAAGCATTACGGCACTGCCCGCTATCTCGCTCATGCTTCTTACAATGGGGTTGTGTCCGCCGGCGTCTTTGAGGTTTTCGAAACTAAGAGCAGTAATTTTTTTAAGCATCATCTTCTCCAATATTTCTCTTTTCATCACCGCCAGGTGAATGGGAGAAATAACATATTGGTTGGGCCGAAGAAATTCACAATCAGCTTCACTTACCGGGGCACTTTTTACAATGATCTCGCTTTCAAATACAGATTTTTTATCCAGTAATATTTTGGCACCTGCCTCACTGTAATCTTTATCGCTATAATTAGCGCCTTCACCAGCTCCTGTTTCTACATTTACTTCATGGCCGTTGGCCACTATAACGCCCACCGCTTCGGGTGTTAAGGCAATGCGGTTCTCGTTAAACGAGTCTTCCCTGGGTATACCGATAGTGAGGGACTCTGTTTTGGGTTTTACATCCAGGGTTTCCTCTAAGGTTTCGTATGCTAAGGAGGGAGAAACAAATGGTTTTACTGTTGCCATAATAAATGAAGGTTAATATAAATGCCTGGGGAAAATAAATTGCCCCTTTGTTTTTTACAAAACCGGCAAATAAAAAATGATTTTTGTGGGGTGAGGGTAGGTTGTGAGTTTCCAGCGGTTTGCACAGATGCGATAAAACAGTAAACAGATCATTGTTCAGTTTAATTGTGTTAGACGATAGCTTTACAAATTACATTTTTATTTGCAGCTTTCTTTGATTAATGCCTATTGAGGACAAATAACAATGGACAGTATGGGCGGGCAAAAGGCCGGGGGCTTTTTCGGGCCATTCTACCAGGCACCAGTTGCCGCTGTAAAAACATTCCTCCACGCCTGCCATCAGGGCTTCTTCTTCGTCTTTGAGCCTGTAAAGATCTAAGTGGAACACTACCTGTGCATCGGCTGTTTTGTATTGGTTAATGAGTGCATATGTGGGGCTGCTCACAGCATCTGTCACCCTCAACTGCCTGCAAAGCGCACTAATAAACGTTGTTTTGCCTGCGCCCATTTCCCCGTGAAAGGCCAACACCGCCGGGCCCTTTACTACTTTTAAAAAATGCGCTGCAATTGTATCTATCTCAGCCAGGTAGAATTTTGAATCCATGATGCAAAGATATTTTCATAAATAGTAAGTAGTTAGGCCGGGCTTAAGATAATTTTGCAGTATGGAAAAGGTAGACTGGAAAGTAGAAGGAATGACCTGTAGCAATTGTGCCCTCAGTATATCTAAATACCTGAGCAAAGAAGGAGCAACAGATGTGAGGGTAAACCCGATTGATGGTGCAGTAAACTTTACTGCGCCCGCAGACGCTTCGTTGCCCGTTCTTAAAAAAGGAATCGGTTCGCTGGGTTACGTCGTGGTAGACGAGCAGCTCGACCTTCATCATGGTCACGACCACGGCCGGCGTAACGGTTGGCCCTCTTTTTTAGGTACCAATAAAAAGCGATTGCTTTTTTGCCTTCCTTTTACACTGGTGCTTATGTTGCACATGGTGGAAAACTGGATACCCGTGCACTGGTTGATGAACCCCTGGATACAACTGGCTTTATGTATACCCGTGTTTTTGGTGGGCATGTGGTATTTCGGCAGAAGTGCTATTGCGAGCATCCGGAGTGGCGTACCCAACATGAATGTGTTGGTGGCGCTCGGTGCACTGGCTGCTTTTGTGTACAGCCTCGTTGGAGCCATTCTTCAATTGGGTCCATCTTACTTGTTTTTCGAAACGGCTGCTTCCATCATTACCCTTGTGCTGCTGGGCAATTACATGGAGGAAGCATCTATACAATCAACCCAGCGTGCAGTAAAATCGCTGGCAAAGTCGCAAAAGGTAATGGCCAATATGATTGCTTTTGATGACGAACACAAAGAGCAAATATTTCCTTTAGAAAATACGCAGCTAAAAACGGGTGACCTCATCCTCATTAAAAACGGAGAGACTGTTCCCATAGATTGTAAAATATTGTGGGGGGAAGCCACGGTAAATGAATCGATTCTTACCGGGGAAAGCATGCCGCTGCTAAAACAAAAAAAAGATACGCTCATTGGTGGCAGCATCCTGGAAAGTGGCGTTGTAAAAGCGCAGGTAACAGCTACGGGCAAGGACACCATCTTATCTGGCATTTTAAAGATGGTACAGGATGCGCAAGGCGAAAAACCACCGATGCAGAAATTGGCAGATAAAATCAGCGCCATATTTGTACCGCTGGTTATTGGCATAGCCATCCTCACTTTCGTACTCAACTATGCTGCTTTTGATAAAAGCCTGGGCACTTCTCTCATGCGATCCATCGCAGTATTGGTGATATCCTGCCCCTGTGCAATGGGTCTTGCTACACCTGCCGCCATTGCTGTAGGTTTAGGCCGTGCAGCAAAAAACGGAATCCTGTTTCGCAATGCATCCAGCCTGGAATCTTTTAAAACCATTCGCCAGGTGGTGTTCGATAAAACGGGTACGCTCACCACTGGTAGCTTCGCCATCAGAAATTACGAAACCACTATAGAAGATGGGGTCTTTAAAAATCTATTGTTTTCGCTTGAAAAGTATGCCACGCATCCAATTGGAAAATCTGTTGCCCATCATTGGAAAAGCAATGATGCCATGACCTGGCAAAAAATTGAAGAAATTAAAGGGCTGGGCATGCAGGCTACCGACAAAGAAGGAAATGTGTACCTGGCAGGTTCCAACAAAATGATTGCAGCCGAATTGGCATCACCGGGTCACGACATCTACGTATCTAAAAACAATGCAATAATTGGATGGGTAGATGTGGGTGACGACATAAGGCCGGAAGCTAAAGCCGTTATTCAGTGGTTTAAAGAACAAGAGATAAGAACGATTTTACTAAGTGGCGATAGCAAAGAGAAATGCGAAAGGGTAGCAAAAGAGTTGGGAATAGACGAAGTCATTGCCGAACAATCGCCACTACAAAAGATGGAGAAGATTGCCAGCCTGAATGAAAAAACCCCCACTGCTATGGTGGGGGATGGCATCAACGATGCGCCTGCACTTGCTAAAGCAACGTTGGGAATATCGCTAAGTGAGGCCACGCAAATAGCCATGCAAAGTGCCGATGTGATCCTGATGGGGCACGGGCTAAAAAATTTACCACAAGCATTTGGGCTGGGCAGGCACACCTATATAACCATTAAGCAAAACTTGTTTTGGGCTTTTATTTACAATATTGTGGCCATTCCCATTGCGGCTTTCGGACTGCTTACGCCTACCGTAGCAGCACTGGCCATGGGCCTAAGCGATGTGGTGCTGGCCATCAACTCTGTGCGGTTGTTTGTAAAAAAGGTTTTTTAACTTTCCCCTTCATCCAACCAACAGTTTGCACGACATCCACGCCATACTAAAACAATACTGGGGCTATGATCAGTTTAGACCCCTGCAGCAGGAAATTATAGAAGCCGTATTGCAAAAAAAAGATACCCTTGCCCTGCTGCCCACCGGGGGTGGAAAGTCGGTTTGCTTCCAGGTGCCGGTAATGGCTATGGAAGGTATTTGTATTGTGATCAGCCCTTTGATTGCCCTTATCAAAGACCAGGTGGAGCAACTAAAAAACCGGGGCATCCCGGTGTTGGCAGTATACAGCGGTATGCATTACCTCGATGTAAAAAAGACCCTTCAAAATGCGGCCTTTGGCAACTATAAATTTTTATATCTAAGCCCGGAACGTTTGGAAACCGCCCTGTTCCTTGAGTTTTTGCCAGCCATCAAACCCTGCCTAATTGCGGTAGATGAAGCACATTGTATTTCGCAATGGGGTTACGACTTCAGGCCACCCTATTTACGGATAAACAATTTGCGGGCAGAATTGCCCAATGTGCCTGTGATAGCGCTTACAGCTTCAGCCACTACAACAGTACAAGATGATATTTGTAATCAACTACATTTTGCAAAAGATGCCAAGCGCTTTCAACAGTCGTTTGAAAGAAAAAATTTATCGTACAGCATTTTTTCTCCGCCTGCCAAAGAAATTAAACTTCTGGAAATTCTGAATAGCGTAAAAGGTACTGCGATTGTGTATTGCAAGAGTCGCAAGCATACGCAGCAGGTGGCCGGCTTGCTTCATATGAAAGGCATCAATGCCAGTTTTTATCATGCAGGGCTTAGTGCAGAAGAACGTACCAGCAGGCAGGATAGCTGGATTAAAAATGAAACCCGGGTAATGGTATGCACCAATGCTTTCGGTATGGGCATAGACAAGCCCGATGTGCGGGTGGTGGTACATTACGATGTGCCCGATTGCCTGGAAAATTATTATCAGGAAGCCGGACGTGCCGGCCGGGATGGGAAAAGAGCCTTTGCCGTACTGTTGTACCAACAAACAGAAATCACAGACCTGCTGAGTATGTTAACCATCAGGTATCCTTCTGGAGAGCAAATAAAAAAAATATATACCGCTCTCATGAACCACCTGCAGGTGGCTGCCGGCGGTGGCGAAGGCAACAGTTATAACTTTGATATGGCTGTATTTGCGCAACGCTTTAAACTAAACATCCTGGAGGCTACTTACGGCATACAAGCCCTGGCGCAGCAGGAAGTTCTGAGTTTCAATGAAATTTTTTTCAGGCCTTCTACGGTTGTGTTTACCGCTACTAAAAACCAGTTGCAGGATTTTGAACATGTGCAGCCCGGCTTGGAACCGATAATCAAAGCTTTGCTTAGAAGCTATGAAGGAATCTTCGACTTTGAAACCACTGTGTACGAAAGCCTGTTGGCAAAATTTATAAAAGCAAGTAAGGAAGAGGTGGTTGCCCTGCTTAACAAACTGCACCAGTATGGCATTATCCAATATAACCCGCCCACAGATAAACCCCAGTTATACCTCATTCAAAGCAGGATGTATGCAGACGATTTTAAAATAGACGCCGGGCAATTAGCCATGCGCAAAAGCCAGCATGAAAAAAGAACCCGTGCTATTGCAAGGTATATTGAAGACACAAGCGCCTGCCGTAGCCAAATGCTGGCAAGTTATTTTGGTGCCGCACACGATAAAAAATGTGGTATTTGCGATAACTGTATCAACCATGCACAAAGAGAACTAAACCCTGCCGAGTTCGAAGTATTGTACGAACAGCTGCTACAGCTCACAAAACACGGTGCAGTGGCGGTAAATCAACTGCTTAAGCTACTAAGGCCGCATAGCAATACACAAATATGGAAAGCATTGGAGTACCTGGAAGCGGAAGAATTGTTGGAAAAGGGTGAGGAAGGGTTTATCAGGATAAAACCTAAAGCATAAAAGTCTCTCTTG
Organism: Chitinophagaceae bacterium; assembly: GCA_031425715.1. Classification (GTDB taxonomy): domain Bacteria; phylum Bacteroidota; class Bacteroidia; order Chitinophagales; family Chitinophagaceae; genus Ferruginibacter. The sequence goes on from JANPJW010000132.1 coordinate 5,865, forward strand.
CAGTCTGGGCATAAAAAAAGGGACCAAGATAGAAATCTAGTCCCGCTTTAAAATCCAATATCCTATGAAAAACCGAAACGAAGATAATGTGGAAATTACTACGAACCAAAGATTTCTAAAACTATTTGTAGTCGATATACTACAATGGGTAGTAAAAGATGGGTTTTAATGCAGGTTTAAATATATAAAGCGATCTTTTTCAACAAGTTGCTTTGAAAAAAATGTGGATAAAATGAGGTTGTATCTCCAGGATTAATTTCGCTGTATTGTTTAAAACCAGCTGGTCTTCCGGGTTCGGCTGCGTCCGCCAAGGCCCAACGCTCCCAGCAATGAGCGAACAATTGTGTTTCCAGCAGTGCGTGCGATACTTTTTACTACGGAGTTGTTGGCTACTTTCTCAAAAGTGCTTTCCTCTTCTTTAACGCTCTTTTTGGCAGCAGTTACTTTGTCGGTAGCAGCTGCAGCTTCCTGCAACTTCTCCGTCAGCATTTCATAAGCGCTGTGGCTATCAATGTTCTGACTATATTTTTGAACGAGTTTGCTGGTTGAATTCATGCTTCTAATCTCGTCCTCCGTTAATACATCCATCCTGCTCCTGGGCGAACATAGCATGGTGTGCGCAAGGGGCGTTGGGATGCCCTTTTCGTTGAGCATGGTTACCAATGCTTCGCCAATACCCAATTGGGTAATGAGATCTTCGGTTTTATAATAATCTGTCTCCGGGTAGTTATCGGCTGTTTGTTTGATTACTTTTCTGTCGGCAGCAGTAAAGGCTCGTAAGGCATGTTGAATTTTGAGGCCCAACTGGCCCAATACCGATGCGGGAACATCCATGGGGTTTTGGGTACAGAAGAAAATACCCACGCCCTTGGAACGGATAAGCTTGATGATAGTCTCAATTTGCTGCAACAAGTCTGGGCTGGCTTCCTGAAAAATGAGATGAGCCTCATCAATGAACATCACCAGTTTTGGTTTGTCCAGGTCGCCCTCTTCCGGGCAGATAGCATACAACTCTGCCAACATTTGCAACATGAATGTCGAGAACAGTTTGGGCTTGTCCTGCAGGTCCGTAACTCTTAAGATGCTCACTATCCCACGGCCGTCATCGCTTATGCGCATGAGATCTTCTACTTCAAAACTTTTTTCACCAAAAAATATGTCGGCGCCTTGCTGTTGCAGTTCTATTATTTTTCTGAGGATGGTACCTGTAGAGGTGGTAGATATCTTTCCATATAATTTTTCAATCTCAGCTTTTCCATCACTGCCCACAAACTGTACAACCTTTATTAAATCTGCCAGATTTAAGAGCGGCATTTGATTATCGTCGCAGTATTTAAAAATGAGTGCTACAATACCACCCTGCGTATCATTCAGTCCCAGTATTTTACTAAGCAGTACTGGTCCAAATTCACTTACCGTAGCCCTTAGCCGCACGCCATCTTTACCGGTGAGGGACAATAGCTCCCCCGGGAAAGCCATGGGACTATAGGGCAAATCTAGTTTGTGATACCTTTCTACCAGCTTATCATTCGGTGCTCCCGCAGCGGCAATACCACTTAGATCTCCCTTAATATCCATTAGCAATACCGGCACACTTGCATCGCTCAAAAACTCGCTGATGGTTTGTAAAGTTTTGGTTTTACCCGTTCCTGTTGCACCGGCTATCAGTCCATGGCGGTTCATTGTTTTAAGTGGAAGAAAAATGCCCGCTTCTTTTATCACCTCGCCATCGAGCATAGCTGCACCAATTTGTACAGATTCGCCTTTAAATGTATAACCAGCCTTCATGGCTTCTATAAATTTTTCTTTGCTGGACATATCTTTATTTTTTTGAAAGATACGAATGTATCCAATGTACTTTAATGCATTATTGCAGGGAATTATTCAGCCTAAAATTTTTAAAAAATTTAAATTTTACCCGACGCTCGTGCTCAACCATACAAAGCAATTAACTTTAACTAGTCGTTACAAAGCCTGATATCAAGCAAATGAAAGCAGTCCTTATTTCCCTTTTATTATTGAGTGCACTGGTATTACTTAGTTTTTCTTTGGAAGACGCTAAGGCGAGGAAGAAGAACATGGCAGCTCTTGGCAAAAAATTATTCGGCGAAAAATTATTGTCAAAAGATAGCAGTGTTAGTTGTGTAAGTTGCCACAGGCCAGACTTTGCGTTTGCCGATACGATTGCCTTTAGCATCGGTATACATGGTAGACCCACCAGCAGAAATACGCCCTCGGTTTTAAATATGAAAAACCGCCCCTACTATTTCTGGGATGGCCGGGCGGCCACCCTGCATGAACAATCCCTGATGCCTATCGAGAACCCAAATGAAATGGGATTGCCTGTTAGCGAGGCAGTAGAAAGATTGAATACATCGATGCTCTACCAAGGCATGTTTAAAAAAGTATTTGGGCAAGCACCCAATGCAAAAAACCTGGGTATGGCTATTGCCGCTTTTGAGCAAACCTTAGAAACAGTAAACAGCAAATTTGACGATTGGAGCAATAACCTGGGCAAGCTCTCTGAAGATGAAGAACGAGGCAGAGAGCTTTTTATCGGCAACAAAGCCAAATGTTTCGACTGTCATTCTATGGAAGATTTTACCGATGATGGGTTTAAAAATATTGGACTTTTTAATGGAAGAGATTTGGCAGACATTGGGCGCTTTGGTATTACAGGTAATGAAAACGATAAGGGTAAATTTAAAACGCCAGGCTTGCGCAATGTGGCCGTTACGGCACCTTACATGCACGATGGCAGGTTCCAAACTTTGGAACAGGTGGTGTCTTATTACAATACACCCTTTATGTTTGTAGACGATCCTGTAAATATAGATTCTCTCCTGCTTCGGCCGCTTAAATTGAGCAGTGAAGAAAAGAAAGACCTTGTAGCATTTTTGAAAACACTCACGGACAAGGCTTACATCAAATGAAGAAATGGATCGAAAATTTTAAAACCGCAATCAGCTTTACTTTTAAGGTTAACAAAAAATTAGGCATTATATTAGCGGTACCAAAACCGGATCAATGTTATTTGTAAATAAACTAATGAAACATGGAAGCAACTAAACCTAAAATTTTATTGTGTGAAGATGATACCAACCTCGGTATGGTATTGAAAAACTACCTCGAACTAAATGACTACGACGTTATATTGGAAAGGGACGGTAGACTTGGCCTCGCAGCTTTTCAGCGGGAAAAATTTGACATCTGTCTGCTTGATGTGATGATGCCAAATATGGACGGCTTTACAGTAGCTGAAGAAATCAGGGACATCAACCCGGATGTGCCTTTGTTTTTCCTGAGTGCAAAAACCATGAAAGATGATATTATCCAGGGGTATAAACTGGGTGCTGATGATTACATCACCAAACCTTTTGACAGTGAAGTGCTGTTGCATAAAATCAAGGCCATTTTAAAACGCAACGAAGAATCTCATAGAGAGGAAGCCAATGCAGAATTTGATCTGGCTTCTTACCATTTCAACCCACGCCTGAGGGAGTTAACGGTACACGGCAAAGTGCAAACACTTTCTCCAAAAGAAAATGAATTGCTTAAAATGTTGTCTGAATATAAAAACGATTTGTTGCCAAGGGAAGCTGCGCTTAAAAAAATATGGGGTAGTGATACCTATTTTAATGGCCGCAGTATGGATGTGTACATCGCAAAACTGCGCAAGTATTTAAAAGAAGACAGTAAGCTTGAGATAGTAAACATTCATGGGAATGGTTTCAGGTTGGTAGAAAGCGAATAAACTCATAAACCTAATTTATAAAAAAGAGGGCTTCGATTTATCGAGGCCCTCTTTTTTAAAACGCTTACTACAAATCTTTATCACCAGGCGTTGTTCGTTTTTTAAGCAATCTGTAAAGAATCCATACGATCGATATAAGCACGGCTATATTCAGAATACCCCATACTACCAGGCGCCAATTCGGGATATATTTTTCCATATTCGGTTTAAATATTATTTAAACAGGTTATTCTGCAAACCTCCAGACGGCATCGTTTTTTTTAAATGTTGATAGGCCAATGCTGTAACTTCTCTGCCCCTAGCAGTGCGCTGCAAAAAGCCTTGTTGAATTAAAAATGGTTCGTACACTTCTTCCAAAGTGCCGGTTTCTTCGCCCACCGCAGTGGCAATCGTGGTAATTCCCACCGGCCCACCTTTAAATTTATCAATAATGGTAGTAAGAATGCGGTTGTCCATTTCATCCAGCCCATAAGCATCTACGTTTAGTGCACGCAGGGAGTGTTCTGTAATGTTCATGTCTATCACACCAGTGCCCAATACCTGTGCAAAATCTCTTACCCGGCGAAGCAGGCTGTTGGCTATACGGGGTGTACCACGGCTGCGGCCTGCAATTTCTGCAGCGGCATCGCTGGTAATTTTTGTATTCAAAATTTTTGCGCTGCGCACAAGTATATTCTTAAGTGTTGCGGCATCATAATATTCCAGCCGCGATTTTATCCCAAAACGGGACAGCAAGGGTGAGGTAAGGAGGCCGCTCCTGGTAGTGGCCCCTATGAGTGTAAACGGGTTTAAATTTATTTGCACACTACGGGCACTGGGGCCGCTGTCTATCATAATATCCAGGCGAAAATCTTCCATGGCGGCATAGAGGTATTCTTCTACCACATTGCTTAGTCGATGAATTTCGTCTATGAAAAGCACATCGTTGGGTTCCAGGTTGGTGAGCAATCCGGCAAGATCTCCTGGCTTTTCAATAACAGGTCCGCTCGTTTCTTTGATGCTCACACCCAGTTCATTGGCCACGATGCGGCTCAAGGTTGTTTTTCCCAGGCCCGGGGGGCCATGGAAAAGAATATGATCCAATGCCTCGCCACGCAGGCGTGCCGCTTTAATAAAAATCCGAAGGTTTTCGATGGTTTGCAACTGCCCGTTAAAATCGTCAATCTCCCGTGGCCGGATGTTGTTTTCAAATTCCTTATCTGCTGCACTCAGTTTGCCCGGTTCATTATTTAAATTGGGATTTCCCATGGTATCTTTTTATTGAAGCTGTGGCCGTAAAGCTAAGCCATTAATACTTAATTTTTGTTTGATCACGGTCACCTGTTGTGTTGTCGTTGGGGGCATCCAAGGCTCGTGTAGTACACTTTCGTGCATCTTTGTATGGGCTTCTGTTGCTCACCGGCAGTCCCGTTCATGCCTTTTGGCACCCCATTTAGCCATTAATACAAATGATACCGGAAAATTAAATTTACAGCCCTTAGATTTGTTTATATGTTCAAAAACATTTCACGCTACTGGTGGTGCCAAATCGTTGGCTGGTCAATAAATATTGGCATCAGTGTTTTTTTTGTAACCACTTTTGGTGAGCCTGATAATTATTTTTTTCTCAGCCTTTTCCTCACCTGCCTGTTGGGTGTTCTTATCACGCATGTAATGCGTCACAATATTCATAGTTTAAAAGTATTATCGAAACCGCTCAAAACGCAAATATTTTACCTGGTAGGACTCACTTTTATTTTTGCCGTTTTTTTTGGGACCCTCACAGAAGCGGTCGATTATCTGATTGGATACAACCCGGATAAACTGCAGAAATACTCCAAGCTGCAACGCCTTTTCTTTAGCAGTTTCAACGCCATGTGGTTGTTGCTGGTTTGGAACATGATTTATTACATTTATCATTATGTAGAAACCAACCGCAAACAGGAGTTGGATACTTTCCGGTTGGAAGCCATGGTGAAATCGCTGGAGTTGAAAACAATTAAATCGCACATCAATCCTCATTTTATTTTCAATGCACTAAACAGCATTCGTGCTCTTGTAGATGAGAATCCCGAGCGTGCGAGAACAGCCATTACTGAGTTGAGCAACATTCTCCGTAGCAGTATGCAAGCTGAAAAAATGGAGACCGTACCGCTAAAACAGGAACTCGATATTGTGAAGGACTACCTTGCTCTGGAGCATATGCGTTTTGAAGAACGGTTGCAAATAGAGATGGACATAGATGAAGATACCCTGAACCAACCGATACCCCCCATGATGTTGCAAACGCTTGTGGAAAATGCCATCAAACATGGCATCAGTAAACAAATTAACGGCGGTATGGTAAAGATAGTATCAGATTTTAAAGAGAATCACCACGAACTGATCGTCTTAAATTCAGGCACTTTAAACGGATACAAAGGCCTGGCCAGCGATGGTTTCGGCATCAAGAGTACGCAGGACAGATTGAACCTTTTGTACCAGGGTAAAGCACATTTTCAAATAAGAGATGTGGAAGGGGGCAAAGTAGAATCGAAAATAATTATGCCGTTGGCATCCATTTTATAACTTTATACAACACAAAATTTTTCTTACAAATGCATAAGGCAATTATTATCGACGACGAAAGGTTGGCAAGAAATGAATTGAAAAAATTGTTATCAGATTTTCCGGAAATAGAGGTGATAGGAGAAGCCGCCAACGCTGCAGAAGGAATTGAAAAAATAGAAAGCTTATCACCAGATCTCATTTTCCTGGACATTCAAATGCCCGGCAAAACAGGGTTTGATATGTTGCTGGAACTGGAGCGTGCGCCGCATGTAATTTTTACAACGGCATACGATGAGTTTGCGCTTAAGGCATTTGAAGTAAACGCACTGGATTACCTGATGAAGCCCGTGGAGCCAAAAAGGCTGGCAGATGCGCTGCATAAACTGCAGCAGGCAGAGGAAAAAGAATTGGCAGCTGCTATGGCGGGCATCAGCCGGGGCATGCTGAGCGAAAACGACCAGGTGTTTGTAAAGGACGGGGAGAGATGCTGGTTTGTAAAACTCAGTGAAGTGCGTCTTTTTGAAAGTGTGGGCAACTATGCTAAAGTTTATTTTGGCCCCAACAAACCTTTGATATTAAAATCGCTGAACGCCCTTGAAGATAAACTGGATGAAAGAGTATTTTTCAGGGCCAACCGAAAGCATATTGTAAACATGCGCCTGATAGAAAAAGTAGAACCTTATTTTAATGGAGGCTTGCTGCTCGACCTAAAGGCAGGTGAAAAAATTGAAGTAAGCAGAAGGCAGGCAGTTAAGTTTAAAGAAATGATGAGCCTATAAAGGTTTAAGAAGTTTCACAGGTTTAAACAGTTTACAGGTTTTCGCCCCGGTCAGAGGCCTGGGAGCAACGTTCCAAATATTTCCGGGCTTCAAACCACAAACAATCTTTCACGAACAATCATTACAAACAATTTTCATGAGTATGATTAATAGCAGCCTTTTTACCGCAATCTTCCTGGTTGTGGGTGTAACAGCTTCGTCCCAGAACCTGGATAAAGTCATCAACGTAGCGGAAGTAGAAAGAATGGAAAGAACACTCTCTTCAAATGAAATGAAGGGCCGTAAAACTTTCAGCCCTGAGATTGATAAAGCGGCAGATTTCATTGCAGCCGAATTTAAAAAAGCTGGTCTAGGTTATTTTGGAGGTTTAAAGACTTACCGCCAGGAATTTAAAATGGTGAAGGCGAAATTTATTTCTGCCAAAGGAACCATGAATGATGAAACGCTAAAATCCGATGACATCATTGCGGTTACAACAGAAGCTAATTTGACTCTTAACGAAAAAAGCGGATTTAAAAAAGTAGTGATAGACAGCAGTGCCAACCTACTCATGGAGGCTAATAAAATTATCAATCTCAATGAAAGGACGTTAGTGCTAGTGAACAGCGGTCAGGCAAAAAACTTCAGCAGGCTAAGACGTTTTAAGAGAGATAGTTTTGGTGATAAAGCTCCCGTTGTGTTTGTATTAACTGATAAAGATGCCAGCACTTACAGTTTGGATATTGTTCACGAAATTTCTTCCTCTTCGTTGGCAAATGTAATCGGCATATTACCGGGCAAGTCAAAGAAAGAGGAATTGGTTGTTTTTTCGGGCCATTATGATCATATTGGTATTGGCAAGGCAACGGCAGAGGGAGATTCTATCTACAATGGAGCCAACGACGACGCTGCAGGAACAACTGCGGTAATGATGCTGGCGAATTATTTTGCCAAAGAAAAAAACAACGAGCGAACGTTGGTTTTCGTAGCGTTTACGGCAGAAGAGATCGGTGGTTTTGGTTCTCAATATTTTTCCAAACAGATTGCTGCTGATAAAACAATGGCCATGTTCAATATAGAAATGATTGGTACCGAAAGCCAGTGGGGTAGGAACAGTGCCTATATTACAGGTTATGAAAAATCTGATTTCGGAAAGATCTTGCAAGGCAATCTTGCAGGAAGTCCTTTTAAGTTTGAGCCTGATCCTTACCCCAAGCAAAATCTTTTTTACCGTTCAGACAATGCTACGCTGGCAGCTTTGGGCGTTCCCGCACATACCATCAGCACCAGTAAAATGGATACCGAAAAATTTTACCACACAGCAGATGATGAAATGGAAACGCTGGATATGGTGAATATGACGGAAGTGATTAAAGCCATTGCCATTAGCAGTAAGGGCATTGTGAGTGGTAAGGAAACACCGGCAAGAGTGGAGAAGTTGAACAGGTAAAAATTAAAAATTAGCAACCCTGAGGGAAGGTGCCATAAGGGTGCAAAGTGACAAGTGGAGGTGAATAGTGGGCGGAAATACTATGATTGTAGTGGTCTATATAGAAACCAGATTTACGCCGTGCACAGCAGCAGCCATATCCTTAATAAGCGAAGGGTCTTTTTCAATAGCATTCCCCACCACAATCACGTCGGCACCGGCCTTGCAGTTTAGATAGGCCTTTTCAGGAGTTGTAATGCCACCACCTACGAGCAGCGGTACTTCAATGCAACTCGCTACTTTTTCAATCATATTTTCGGAGATGGCCCTGCGGGCACCACTGCCTGCATCCATGTAAATCAGTTTCATACCCAGCATTTCGCCGGCCATTGCCGTGCACATGGCTATTTCATTTTTATCGCTTGGTAGTGGGGCAGCGTTGCTGATATAAGATACGGTAGTAGGAGCGCCTCCATCAATAACCATATAGCCAGTAGGCATAATCTCCAACCCGCTTTTGCGCACCACGGGGGCACTCACCACATGTTGCCCAATAAGCAACTCGGGGTTGCGGCCACTAATGAGCGACAGGTATAACAATGCATCCGCATGTCTACTCAGCTGGCTGGGACTTCCGGGAAATAAAATAACCGGGATAGAACAGCGTTGTTTGATTAGCTGGACGCACTCATCTAAATAGTTGGATATTACAAGGCTTCCGCCTACCAGGAAATAATCTACCCGGGCGTTTGTAGCCAACTCAATAAGATGCTCCATATTAGCATCGTTCACCTTATCGGGATCAATAAGCACGGCAAATGACTTCTTTCCCTGCTGTTTTTTTTCCGCTAAAGAGTGGTAGATACGTTTCAAAACCTGTTGAGTTGATTCATGCAAAAATGTGTATTTTTTCGTTCTTACCGAAATATTAACCTTATTAAAAGATTCATTCCCTGCAAATTGGCTTCTTTTAATGCTATTTTTGAAATGATGCCCGACATTAAGTACGAAATAAAATACAAAACAGCTCGCAGCGGTGGCAAGGGCGGCCAAAATGTGAATAAAGTGGAAACCATGGTAGAGGGTTATTGGGATGTGGAAGGTTCTCAACTTTTTTCGGACGAGGAGAAAGTACGACTGCTCCTGAAACTTGCTAACAAAATAAACGCTGACGGCAAGCTCCTGGTAAAAAGCCAGGAAGAAAGATCGCAACTGGCCAATAAGGAAATAGTGCAGCGAAAGATGAATGACCTTGTTGCAAAAGCCTTGTTCGTGCCCAAGAAGCGCCGACCAACTAAACCCAGCCTCGGCAGTAAATTAAAAAGACTGGAAACCAAAAAAAAGGCCTCCTTTATTAAACAAAACAGGCAAAAACCGGGTTCTCATGAATAGACTTTCGTTGGTAAAATCGATTGCTGTTATTTGTCTTGCCGCCTTTTTTCAGTTGGCTGCCCGGGCGCAAGGCCAACAGTTGCCCGTGCTGCTGAGGTTTGCGCATACAGCTAATGATAAACCGATCGTGTTGCAAGACAGTGCTTACCAAAATGCTTTCGGCGAGGCTTACCAGCTCACCCGTCTAAAATATTATATCAGCAACTTAAGATTGGAAGGAATGCAGCCGGGGAAGGTAGTGGAATCTGTTTTTTTAGTAGATGCGGCTAAGGAGGAAAGCCTTGTGCTAGGGGCAAAAGCAGGTACATACCAAAGCCTGGCATTTACGCTTGGCGTAGATAGTATTTATAACTGCAGTGGTGCTCAGGGTGGCGCTTTAGATCCGCTAAATGGCATGTTCTGGAGTTGGAACTCTGGCTATGTATTTTTTAAGTTGGAAGGTTACTCGGCTGCTTCCACCGCTGATCTGCAGCGCATAGAACATCATATAGGGGGTTACCTGGGTGCACACAAAGCTTCTGTAAACATGGTGTTGCCACTGGAGAAACCCCTGCTGATAACTGATCTTGAAAAGCGGACGATTGAAGTAACCCTGAACCTTGACAAATACTGGAAAGGCAAAAATGACTTAACCATTTCCAGCAATGCGCTAATTATGACGCCGGGGCCACTGGCCCTCAAATCGGCTGAAAATTTTGCGGGAATGTTTTCGGTGAGCGTGGTTGAATAACATATTTTATCAATTTAAATTGCAGGGAAGCTGTCGCTTTTTTGGTTTGAAATTTAAAGTAATCATATCGTTGGTTTTGTTTACAGCAGGCTGCCTTTTTATAATTGGCGCTGCAAAGGATGATGGTTATGGTACTTACAATCCTACCTACCTGCAGCTACGTATTCCCAATGGCTGGCCAAAACCCGGGCGGGATTATTTTGCAAAAAACAAATTAACAGAGCAAGGCTTTCAATTAGGCAAGAAATTATTTTACGACAGCCGGCTTAGTAAAGACCGGGAAGTAAGTTGCGCCAGTTGCCACCAGCCGTTTGGAGCCTTTGCCACCTTCGATCATGACCTGAGCCATGGTGTAGACAATAGTTTTACCACCCGCAATGCACCCGCCCTCATGAACCTTGCCTGGATGAATGCTTTTCATTGGGATGGAGGTGTGAACCACCTGGAAGTACAGCCAATAGGGCCACTAACCAATCACAACGAAATGGGGCAATCGCTGGACTCGGTAATTATTATCCTAAAAGCAGACACAGCCTACAAACGTATGTTCAAAGCAGCTTTTGGAGATGCCAGCATAAGCAGCCAGCGCATGTTGTGGGCATTTGCCCAGTTTACAGGAAGCCTGGTAACAGCCGATAGCAAATACGACCGGGTAATGAATGGCCAAGACACTTTCAGCAATTTTGAGAAAAACGGTTACCGGCATTTTAAGGTCAATTGTTCGGGCTGCCACAAAGAACCATTGTTTACCGACAATAGTTTTCGCAACAATGGTATTGCCCTTAACCGGTTTGGCGATGCAGGCCGCCAGCAAATAACAGGCATTGCAAGCGACTCATTAAAATTTAAAGTGCCCAGCCTTCGCAATCTCCAATTGACGTATCCCTACATGCATGATGGCCGTATTTTTTCGGTGCCGCAGGTGATAGATCATTACATTGCTAAAACACAAACTCCGCATGCGGGCATGGATAGCCTTCTTCAAAAACCGATCCTTCTCACTAAGCTGCAAAAAAATGAATTGGTATATTTTTTATATACGCTTACTGATACCAGCTTTACAAAGAGTAAAAGGTTTGGTCCCGATGGCCCCGTTTATTTCAAACATTAATGCAGAGCGCCGCCCTTAATTCTACTAAATTTGGAAAAAAATAAACAACCCGTTGAGTAGTATAAAGAAATTGGCAGGACAAACATTGTGGTACGGCATTCCAACCATTACGAGCAGGTTCCTGGGTTATTTGATGAACATGGCATTGCCCTTTTTTATAGCAATGCCTTCTAAAACAGCAGACCTTGTGCAGGTTTATACGCTCATTCCTTTTTTGAATGTGCTTTTTTCTTACGGTATGGAAACGGCCTACTTTCGTTTTTCACAAACACACGATAAAGCAAAGTTGTACAGCACGCTTTCGGTTTCGCTCTTTGCCAGTACCATTTTATTCAGCTGCCTTTTACTGTTGTTCAAAGAAAGTATTGCTGCAGCGGCAGACCTCAACAATCACCCGGAATACC
>JANPJW010000133.1:0-2341 GCA_031425715.1 Chitinophagaceae bacterium
CCGCTGGTAACAGCAATGCAATTACCTATTTCTTCAGCCTTTTTGACGACATGCTGAAATAACGATCCTTTATGCGGAAGAAGTTAGTCATAGCAGCAGCAATCGTTTTATTGCTGCTGCTTTCTTTTATCGGAGTGCTGCGGTACAGGCAGTACAGTGCTTACAAGGTACCAGTGCATGCCATGGCGAAAACCATCATCAAGCTTAATGTAGATGATTTAGCGTTGCTACTGGTTCGCAACTACGGCATTAATTTCAAAAATAAAATAACGCAGAAGAACAAAAAAGATAAGGATGCATCTTTAAATATGGGACTATGGTTGCCCGGCAACATCTTTGTTTACAACCTTTCTTCTTTAAAGCCCACCACGTTTTTTTGTACCCTGCCGCTGCATGATGAACAGGATTTTATTTTATATGCGCAACGAAATTGGAAGCTCCGTTTTTCTAAGAAAGAGGGCATTCATTATGGTAGCAATGAGGGTGGTACGCTGAGTGTAGCCTGTAACAAAGACTATGTAAGCCTCGCCTGGTCTCCTGCCAAAGAAAATGTACAAACCCACTTAAAGGAAATTCTCCGTAGCAAGCTTCTGCCGGAACTCCACCCCGAGATAACCAGGTTGTTACAAGATGAGGAGCGGCCCATTGCAGCCATTCATGGTAACAATATAGCTTCACTTGACTTCAAGGGTAAGCAGCTACTGCTGCATGCGACCATGGGTAACTTTGAAAACCTCGGGCTACCTGCAACCTTTGCACAAACAAACAATGCGGCAAACACACATTCCTATGTTTCTTTAAATGGCATGCTCCATCCCTCCTATTTTAAAAAGTTGTACAACATCCGACAATACCAGCTTTCCTCTGACAGTGTATTGGCATATTTTCAAGGCTATCTTTATTTGCAGATAGGACCAACCACACTTCAAAAGGACAGTATCAGCAATTACGAGTACGACGATAATTTTGAAAAAATAACCAGAACTACTGTTACAGATGTACAAGTACCCTCTCTACAACTTTCTGTAAAGGCGGCACCCGGCTTATTGCAATACCTCTTAAAGCAACAAATGGTATTGCCATCCATGGAACTAAACCCTGAAATTTTTCCTTTGTTTAAGGTTAGGCTACAGGAGCAAAACGGCCTTCTGCAATTTACCTCTGGCAGCAAAAACACTCTACTGACTTTAACAGGATCCGATAATTTTCTAACCCTTAAAATGGATGTGGCTACCACTGCTTCGCAATTGAAGATTCCTTTTGTGGATGGCTACATACAAAACATGGAAGTACTATCGCTTCTTGGTAGCCGTAAAGAAGGCAAACTGATAGTGGAGGGAAAGCTTCTTTTTAAAGGCAACGCCATCAAAGAAGTTATCGATTTGGTGAAGAGGTTGTAGTTGTGCGCACTCCCGGGCATAAAAAAGCCTCCCTATTGAGGAGGCTGTATACTTTGTAGACAAGCTTTACATTTTCACCGTCTTGTCTGCACTTCCTTTATGACAAGACTTTTTATCAGCACTGGCATCTTTAGTGCAGCAGGTTTTTCCTTTAGCACATTTCTTCTTTTTGCCCTTGCCTTCGTTGTTTGCAAAAGTTACACCTGTTACCATCAAAGCAGCCGTTGCTAGTAAGAACATTTTTTTCATAATAAATTATTTTGTGTTTGAAGAATAAACGTAAATCTAAAGCTAATATTTTACAGCGACATTACAAGCTTTGTTAAATTACCCTGGTTGCTAAAGGGATACTACCGGGCACGCTTACAATGTTCCGATAACGGTCACACCTCCCTTCACTACTTCATTGAGCGTAACATTCAATTTTGTACCCACCGGCAGCAATAAATCTACCCGGCTACCAAATTTTATAAAGCCCATCTCATTACATTGCTCTACTTTTTGGCCTACTTCCAGGTAGTTTACAATCCTCTTGGCCACTGCTCCTGCAATTTGCTTTACCAATATTTCCAGGTTCCCTTTGCGAATTACAACGCTGTGTCGTTCATTTTCTGTAGATGATTTCGGGTTCCAAGCCACCAGGTATTTTCCCTTGTGATATTGATTGTATACAACCTCTCCACTAATAGGATTACGGTTCACATGCACATTGGCCGGACTCATAAAAACAGACACCTGCAACCTTTTGTCCTTAAAATATTCTGTATCGGTAACCTCCTCAATAACCACCACTTTACCATCTGCAGGGCAAATAATCTGACCTTCGTTGAGCGTGTGCTGTCTGGCAGGAATTCTAAAGAAAGACACTATGAACAACAAAAAAGCCAGGGTAATAACCAGGAAGATGATGCACAGCCACAGCAGTGAACTTCCGAAAAACC
>JANPJW010000134.1:0-20504 GCA_031425715.1 Chitinophagaceae bacterium
AGAGTTGTACGATATCATTTCTCATCATACCGGGCAAACAGTAGAAAAAGTAGCAGAAGATTGCGACCGGGACAAATGGATGACCGCTTCTGAAGCCAAAGAATATGGGCTGGTAGATGAGGTACTTTTAGTAAACCCAAGGAAAGTTAAAACAGCTTAATTACATAGCTTCTGCCTGCAGCATATGCCGGGAGCCTGGATAATGATTCAATAATTTCACCATTCAACAATTTATTACAATGAATATTCACAACAAAATTATACGACTAAACGAGGAAGAAGAAAACCCGGAAATGCCAGAGATGCCCGACAACCCCATGGAGAAAATGATGGGCGGCTGGCGCTTTGACAAGAAGTTTATTGAGCAACGCAAAATATTTTTATGGGGTGTGGTAGATGATAAATCTTCTAAGGACCTCACCGACCGCCTGATGTACCTGGAAGCGATAGACCCGGGAAAAGAAATTACATTTTACATCAGTAGTCCGGGTGGTATGGTTACCAGTGGTATGGTGGTGTACGATACCATGCAAATGATTTCTTCACCAGTAAGCACAGTATGCATGGGCATGGCTGCTAGCATGGGTAGTATTTTGCTGAGTGGGGGCACCAAAGGGCGCAGGTTTATTTACAAGCATGGCGAAGTAATGATACACCAACCTAGTGGTGGTGGCCGTGGCACCAGTGCCGACCTAGAAATTATGGCTGTGCAAATTTTAAAAACCAAACAATTGGGCGCACGCATATTGGCTGAAAACTGTGGGCAGACTTACGAAAAAGTGATGAAAGATTTTGACCGGGATTATTGGATGGATGCGCAGGAATCAATTGCCTATGGTATTGTAGATGGCGTGATGGAGAAATTGTAACTTGTTTTAAGTTTTTTAAGTGCCTTGCTGCTTGATGGTAGCTAGGCATTTTTTATAGCAGGCTCCATGCCTGCGGAGCAAAAAAGAGCCGTTATCTTCCCTACAGCCTTTGTGATTGTGTGGTGATACCCCAAAAATTTAATGTCTGTCACTGGCTTCTAAAGATTTTCCGGGGATGCATTCTCATAGAATACCTATGCATCTTTTTGTAAATGAACATTGTCTTAACTCTATATTCTTGTAAAAGGCATGTACCTTTGCAATCGTTTTGCAAGTGGCATGTGCCCTGCAGATCCTTAAAAAAAATTAATGGCAAAACAACCCATATTACATTGCGCTTTTTGTGGCCGAAGCAGAGATGAAGTAAAGATTCTGATTGCTGGTCAGGATGGACATATCTGTGAAAACTGCGTGGAGCATGCACAGGAAATTATTTCCCAGGAACTAAGCAGCCAGATAGAAGCCAAGCATCCCGCCAGCGGCAATCATAAATTGACAGTACGCAAGCCGATTGAGATTAAAAAATTCCTGGATGAATATGTGATCGGGCAGGATGATGCTAAGAAAATTTTAGCAGTGGCAGTGTACAATCACTATAAAAGGCTCAATCATAAATCAGACAATGAAGTAGAAATTGAAAAGAGCAATATTGTAATGGTGGGCGAAACTGGTACGGGTAAAACACTGCTTGCAAAATCCATTGCCCGCATGTTGAATGTACCTTTTGCTATTGTAGATGCCACGGTGTTTACAGAGGCTGGTTATGTGGGCGAAGATGTAGAGAGTATGCTCACCCGTTTGTTGCAGGCTTGCAATTACGATGTGCAGGCGGCAGAAAAAGGTATTGTATACATTGATGAAATAGATAAGATTGCACGCAAAAGCGATAATCCATCCATCACCCGTGATGTGAGTGGCGAAGGTGTTCAACAAGGACTGCTGAAACTGCTGGAAGGCAGCGAAGTGTTGGTACCACCCCAAGGTGGCCGTAAGCACCCGGAACAAAAGCTGGTAAAAGTAAATACCCAAAATATACTCTTCATTTGCGGAGGTGCCTTTGACGGTATCGATCGCATCATCGCCCGCAGGGTAAATACCAATGCTATTGGTTTCAATGTAAATAAGGAATTGCAAGATTACCAACACGATAACTTACTGCAGTTTATCAACTCTGTAGATCTTAAGCATTTTGGCCTCATTCCAGAACTCTTGGGTCGTATGCCGGTGGTTACGTACCTCAATCCGCTGGATGCACCCACGCTTAGAAGTATCTTAACCGAACCCAAAAATGCCCTCATCAAACAATTTACCCGGTTATTTGAAATAGAAGGCATTGCCCTTAGTTTTGAACCAGCCGTCTACGACTTCATGGTAGAAAAGGCGCTGGAATATAAATTGGGTGCCCGTGGCCTTCGCAGCATTTGCGAAAGTGTACTTACCGATGCCATGTTTGAGTTACCAAGCCAAAAAGTAAAAACATTTGAAGTATCGCTTGAATATGCGCAGCGCAAGTTCAATATCAGCAAATTGAGTATGCTCAAAGTGGCCTGATTATTATCGCAACCCCTTCCGTTATTGCAAGCTTAGCAAAATAAAATATCTGTCCCCACCGATGGGATGGGAGTCTGCAGTTTAAATTATAGCCTTATCTTTAAGCGGGTGAGTATAACTTACTTTATCTGCATGGTAGTAGGGTCACAAACATTCCTCTGCTCATTAATAAGTAGTCATGAAGCTTTCGCTGGAAGAAGAAAACGCCCGTTTTAAGTTTATAGCCGACAACGCCGCAGAACCGTTCATATTGATGAACAAAGATGGCAGCTTTGAATACCTTAATAAAGCTGTATTGCAACAGTGGGGCTATACTCAAGAGGAAGCAAAGCTACTCCGGGTGCCGGATGTAGATCCACTTTTTGATATGGATATTTTTGCAAATCTTTTTTCAAAAGCGCAGCAAGAAGAAATTCCGCTTTTTGAATCTGTTCATAAAAGAAAAAATGGTTCTACCTACCCTGTAGAAATAAAGCTGGGAGGCATGCAAATGGGGACCAATACCTACCTCTTTGCCTTGGCCAGGGATATTACTGCCAGGCGATATGCCGAAGCCACATTGCAGAATAGCGATCGGCGCTTTCGCAATACCGTTGAGCAGGCGGCTGTTGGCATCACTATTTTGCGGGGCACAGATTTTAGAATAGAGATGGCCAATACTGCCTACCTGCAAGTGGTAGATCGCAAGGAAGTTGATTTTGTAGGGAAGCCCCTTTTTGAAGCGATACCGGAAGTGAGGGAAACTGTTCAACCCCTCCTCCAGGAAGTAATGAAAACAGGAGTTCCCTTCCATGCAGTAGAATATCCTGTTCCGATCAGCCGGTTTGGCAGTTTACAGCTCTCTTATTTCGATTTTCTCTACCATCCGCTAAAAGAAGACGATGGATCTATTTCCGGAATCCTTGTAACAGTTACCGACGTTACGGACAATGTAAAAGCCAAGCATGCCATCACAGAAAGTGAAAAGCAGTTTCGCCAAATGGTGATGGAATCCCCGATTGCCATGGCAATTTTCAGGGGGCAGGATTTTACAATAGAAATGGCCAATAGCAAAATGTTGACTGAGTTCTGGCGAAGAGCAGAGAACGAGGTTATCGGGAGAAACTTAACAGATGTTTTTCCGGAGCTGCAATCGCAGGAGTATCCCGGGCTGCTGCAGCAGGTATACCAAACAGGAGTTGCACACAGCCAAAAAGAATCAGTCATTCTTATTAATGCTGTTGATGGCTTGAAAAAGTTTTACATAGATTTTGATTATGCCCCCCTGTTTGATACCCATGGAGGCACTTCGGGAATTATGGCTACGGTTCACAACGTAACCCAAAAAGTAGAGGCTCGTAAGAGAATTGAAGAAAGCGAACTGTTTAGCAGAACGGTCTTGGAAAGCAGTCCGGACTGCGTGAAAGTACTTGATCTGGAAGGGCGGATAACTTTTATCAATGTAAACGGTATTTGCGTTTTAGAGGGCGAGAGCAAGGATGATTTTTTATATAAAAAATGGAACAGCTTTTGGGAGCCAGAAAACCAGGCAGCCGTAAACGACGCTGTAGCTCAAGCTCTTAATGGGAAAGTCAGTTCTTTCGTGGCTTTATCTGCAACACTTAAAGGAAATCTTAAATGCTGGCATGTTACCGTTACGCCGATTCTGGCCGTAGCCGGTAATGTAATTGGAGTGCTGGGCACCTCAAGGGATATAACCTCAGAAAAAGGCCGGGAAATGGAGTTGATCGAAAGTGAGCAAAAATTCAGGTTGCTGGCCGACTCTATGCCGCAATTTGTGTGGACAGGGGATGCAGCAGGAAACCTGAATTATTTCAACCAGTCGGTTTATCAATACTCGGGGCTCAGCGAGGCGCAGGTAATGGAAGAGGGTTGGCTACAAATTGTTCACCCGGATGATGCAGAGGAGAACGTTCAGAAATGGATAGACGCAGTCACAACAGGAAAAGATTTTTTGTTGGAGCATCGCTTTAAACGATTTGATGGAGTATACAGGTGGCAGCTTAGCCGTGCCATCCCCAAGCGAGATGCACAGGGCAACATCCAAATGTGGGTGGGTACCAGCACCGATATTGAAGATCAGAAAACTTTTGCTGCAGAGCTGGAGCGAAAAGTAAATGCCAGAACAAAAGAGCTTGCAGACAGTAACATCGAACTTGCAAAAATGAACAAGGAACTGGAATCATTTGCCTACATATCCAGCCATGATTTACAGGAACCACTGCGAAAAATCCAGACATTTGCCAACCAGATTTTAGAGAAAGAAGCTCCAAGCTTGTCTGAGGCAGGCAAGGATAAATTTCAGCGCATACAGCGGGCCGCCAAAAGGATGCAGACCCTCATTGATGATCTCCTGAGTTACTCAAGAACCAGCAATACAAAGCGCATATTTGAGCCTTATGACTTGGGCGTCATTCTCGCAGAAGTAAAGGAAGATTTGAAGGATGATTTACTGCAAAAAAAAGCAATCATTCAAACCGGCCAGTTGTGTACCACCAAAATTATTGCCTTTCAATTTCGGCAGTTGTTGTACAACCTCATTGGTAATTCCTTGAAGTTTTCAGATCCCGACAGAAGGCCGATTATTTATATAGAAAGTAAAATTGAGGACATCGGGAATTTGCCTTTTGAAAACTCCACATTCAAACAGCAATACTGTCATATAAGTGTGATAGACAATGGAATTGGGTTTGAACCCGAGTACAGCGAAAAAATATTTGAAGTATTTCAAAGGTTGCAC
The DNA here is from genome assembly GCA_031425715.1 of Chitinophagaceae bacterium. Classification (GTDB taxonomy): domain Bacteria; phylum Bacteroidota; class Bacteroidia; order Chitinophagales; family Chitinophagaceae; genus Ferruginibacter. The sequence goes on from JANPJW010000134.1 coordinate 5,161, forward strand.
GGCCGCAACGAGTATGACGGAACCGGTATAGGCCTTGCCATTGTAAAGAAAATAGTTGAGAATCACCATGGCGCTATTACGGCCAAGGGGATACCTGGACAAGGGGCGAGATTTGATATTTTCCTCCCGTTCCCCGGGCCGGATAGTATCTAAAAAGGCTCTGCCTATAGTACAAGTGTACCGCAGATTTTTGTGCTTTATTGCTGCATCCCTCCAGATGAATTTTTGCCCTTCCAAAATTTAAAGCCAACACAGAACAGACCATACAAAAGATTGCTCGAAATTTTCATAATGGGTTTGTTTGAGCCTGCAATAATGCCTGTTTCAAAAGGTGAAGTATAGGCAAAAGCCATGGATAATTTTTATTTAATTATGCCGTTTCATTTTAGGTGGTTGACATATTTCAGTATAATTTCGTTGCTCGCTTAAAATTTCAACATCTAAAAAATAAGTAATGGTTGACGTAATACTGGGTTTGCAATGGGGTGACGAGGGTAAAGGCAAAATTGTGGACTTCTTTGCTAAAAATTATGATGTGATTGCACGATTCCAGGGCGGGCCCAATGCAGGACACACCCTGTATGTGCAGGATAAGAAAATTGTACTGCACCAAATACCCAGTGGCATTTTTCACGAAGATAAAATCAACCTTATAGGCAGTGGGGTAGTTTTAGATGCTGTAACGTTGCAAAGGGAGTGCGAATCAGTAGCTGCCTTTGGTGTGGATTATAAAAAAAATCTTTTCATCAGCGAACGCACACATCTTATTTTACCCACGCACCGTGCTTTGGATAAAGCGAGTGAATTATCTAAGGGAGTGGAAAAAATTGGAAGTACACTGAAGGGCATAGGTCCTACTTATATGGATAAAACAGGGCGCAACGGTTTGCGGGTGGGAGATTTGCTGGATAAGAGCTTTACTACCCAATACATCAAGCTGCGCATGAAACACCAACGCCTCCTGGACTCTTTCAATTTCCAGGAAGACATTTCTGCCTGGGAGGAAGAATTTTTTGAATCGCTTGATTTTTTGCGCCAGCTCAAAATTGTGAACGGGGAATATTTTATCAATGATAAAATTACCAGTGGTAAAAGAGTGTTGGCAGAAGGTGCACAGGGTAGTATGCTCGACGTAGACTTTGGTACTTTTCCTTATGTAACCAGTAGCAGTACCATCACTGCAGGTGTATGTTCCGGACTGGGCATTGCCCCACAAAAAATTAAGGAAGTGATAGGTATTACCAAAGCATATTGCACAAGGGTAGGTAGTGGTCCTTTTCCTACAGAACTGTTTGACGAAACGGGTGATTTTTTACGCAATGCAGGAAATGAATTTGGTAGTACCACAGGCAGGCCTCGTCGCTGTGGATGGATTGACCTGGTGGCACTTCAATTTGCCTGCATGATAAATGGTGTAACGCAGATGGTGATGACCAAAGCAGATATTTTAGACGGATTAGACGAACTCAAGGTTTGCAATAGCTACATGATCAATGGAGAAGAAAAGAATTATATACCTTTCCAGATGAATCGGGTAAAAATTCAGCCTAATTTTAAAAATTTTGAAGGCTGGAAAAGAGACATATCTGAGGTGAAGAGCTATGATGATATGCCTGCACAAATGAAAACCTATATCGACTATCTCGATAATTTTATCAAGATCCCGGTGAAGTACATCAGCAATGGGCCTGGCAGAGAGCAGATTGTAGCTGTATAAAAAAAATAATTTAAAAATGTGGCCAAATATTTGGCAGATTAAAAATCTAGAAGAAATTTTACAACATTAATTTACTTAGTATGGCCACTAAACCAAACAACGAAAAAAAAACAGCCTCAAAAAAATCTACGCCAGCCAAAAACGCTGATCCTAAGAAAGCCCCTGCTTCATCTGAAGTAGATGGCGAGGATGAAGACGATGAACTGGATGAAGACGAAGCTGCAAGCAAGCCGGCCGCTAAGGCAAAGGCCGGTGGCAAAAAGAAAAAGACTGAGGATGATGATGATGAAGAAGAAGATGCCGACCTGGAAGTAGACGATGACTGGGAAAAACCAGCAGATGATGACAATTGGGACCCTGACTTTGAAGAATTTGATGTGCCAAAATCTAAGACGAAAAAAACTCCCGGCAAAAAAGCTGGTGAGGAAGATGACCTGAAAATTGATGATGATTTCAAAGAGTTCGGCTTGTTTAACGATGCTGATGGTGGTGGCGATTTTGATGATGAAGACGACTTTTAATTGATAAAGAAAAATTGACAACAGTAAATTTTACCGTAGAGAATCCTACAGATTTAAAACAAAAAATGTTGAATTGGGCCAACCAGTTCAACATTTTTTGTTTGATGGATAACAATGCGTATAGCTACGACAATCCGGCGTTTGAGTGCATATTGGCGGCCGGTTGCAAAAGATCTGTTCAACTGGATAAAGGTCACTCCTTTACTGCCTTGAAAGATTTTTATGAAAGCAAGCCAGGCTGGTTGTTTGGTCACCTCGGGTACGATCTCAAAAATGAGGTAGAGGATTTGACTTCCCGGTGTGAGCCATTGGTTGATTTTGGGATAGGTTTCTTCTTTGAACCAACAATAGTTGTGAGGGTACAAAAAAATGAACTGAGCATCACCTGTGAGGGCCAGGAACACCAGGGCATACGGCAGGCCATTCAAAACATGCCGGCAAAAATCAGCAGCAATGTTTCAACAGAAGTAAAGCTGAAGAGCCAGATTACTGAAGCCGCTTACGTGGATGCAGTAAATGCATTGAAAGAACACATCAGGCGTGGAGACTGTTACGAGATCAATTTCTGCCAGCAATATTTTGCACAAAAAGCCATTATTGATCCGTTGTATACCTACGGTAAATTACTTCAGCATTCTCCCAACCCATTCGCTGCCTTTTACAAACTACAGGATAAGTATTGCTTGTGCGCAAGCCCGGAACGATATTTAAAAAAGACAGGAAAGAGGTTACTTTCTCAGCCAATCAAGGGTACCAGCAAACGGCATTTGGATAATGCAGTTAAGGATATGGCCAGCATGACTACTTTACAAAACAGCATTAAAGAGCGCAGCGAAAATGTGATGGTGGTTGATCTTGTAAGGAACGATTTAAGCCGGATCAGCAAGGAAGGTTCTGTGCAGGTAGCAGAGTTGTATGGCATTTATAGTTTCCCCCAGGTGCATCAAATGATCAGCAGTGTAAAGTCAGAATTGGAAGATGGCCTGCACTGGACAGACGCTATCAAGGCAACTTTCCCCATGGGCTCTATGACAGGGGCACCCAAAAAGAGAGTGATGGAATTGATAGATGAATATGAAACTGCAGGCCGTGGACTGTTCTCTGGCTCTATTGGTTATATAACACCGGAGGCAGACTTTGATTTTAATGTAGTGATCAGAAGTATTTTTTATGATAAGGCCGAACGCAACTTATCATATTCTGTAGGGAGTGCTATTACTTTTGCCAGCAACGCATTAGAAGAATACCATGAAACTTTATTGAAAGCCGAAGCCATCATGACGGTGTTGGGTGCAAATGATAGAAGCGAGGAAGCTGATAAAACAGTTTAAAATGCAGCAAGTTTAGACTCTGCGTTTTTTAAGAACCTTTTCTTCCTTTGCTATTATAGCGGGCAGGATAAACCGTTTTGTTTGAAGGAATGTCAGCGTCTCCCAACAACAATTGCACACACTCATTCAAAATTTGGTATTTATTGGCAAGGAACAATTGCATTTTATCGGCAGGCAAAATCAGCTCAAACTGTCCGTTGGAATTTAGCAAAGCATCAAACTGTGGATTGTAACGGTTGAAAGTGGCAATGTCCATCATAATATTTTTTGCAATCACTACCGAATTGTATTTGCCTGAAATATTTTGTGTTTCTGCGAGTTGCATTTCTGCCACGGATAATCCTGTTTTGGGTGTGTAAGGGTTGCTGGTGCTGGCAGTGCTACCACCATAACTCGTCATGCCTGCATTAAAGGCAGCACTGCTTCCGGTACTACCCTCACCTTCCATAATGTAATGCGTAGCAATAAATTTCTTTACATGGTTCCGGCTTTCTTCCGGCAGGTAATACTGAAGACTCCAGAAATTTTTGCTGCCGCTTCTTTTCATAGCGCTGTACACTCTACCCGGGCCACCGTTGTAAGCGGCTATCACCAATAACCAGTCTTTGTTCATTTGTTTGTAAAGCGTCAGCAGGTACCTTGCTGCAGCATGGGTGCTTTTGTAGTAATCTCTTCTTTCATCAAAACTACCATTCACTACCAGTCCATATTCCCTGGCCGTATATGGCATAAACTGCCAGGGCCCGCCCGCACCTACCCAACTGGTGGCACTTGTACTCAGGTTACTTTCAATTACTGCCAGGTATTTTAATTCTTTTGGCAAGCCATACTGGGCAAAAATATTATCAATGAGGTTGAAATAAGGAGTTCCCCAGGTCTTCATTCCTGTTAAGCTTTTTGTGTGGCTTTTCAGATACCCCTGCATGTAGGTTTCTGCCTGCGGGTTTACCTGGCTGCTGTACGGCAACTTGGTGTTGTATGAATATTTAGAGAAAAGATCTTTGAAACCATAACGGGTGAGCGTACTAAAATACTGCACCTTGTCTTTTTGTGGAGCCTTTTTGGTTTTAATAATTTCATCGATTATAACCAGTGCCAGGGCTGTATCCTTTACGCTACTGTCCTTTGGAAGCACGATCTCTGACGCAGGCACTTGCTGAGCCCGGGCGGGTAATTGTAAAGCTACCAGCCATATCAACATGCATATGTAAGAGATTCTTTTCATTAAGTAGATAACGTCTTTGTATGTTTAAACTGCTGCAACAGCAGGTTTGATATGCGCAGCAAAGTTAACTCATCCGCCTTATTGGTCATAACCTGCAAGCCATAGGGCATGTTATTACTGTGTGAAAACAAGGGTAACGATATGGCTGCAAGGCCCGTAAGATTAGCCAACACGGTATAAATATCTGCCAGGTACATAGCTATAGGGTCCTGTTGATTCTGGCCGATTTCGAAAGCTGTTTGTGTGCATGTTGGCATCAGTATAGCATCATAATCCTTAAAAATGATGTTCATTTTTTGCACGAGCAGGGTCCTGATTTTTTGAGCCTTGCTGTAATAAGCATCATAATAGCCAGTACTTAACACAAATGTTCCGAGCATAATACGCCGTTTCACCTCCATTCCAAATCCTTCGGTTCTGTTATGGAGATAAAAATCATTTAGATCTTTGGAGGGCAACTTGCTTTGATGCCCATACCGTACTCCATCATACCGGGATAGATTGCTGCTTGCCTCAGCCGTTGTTAAAACATAGTAAGCTGGGACCACATAATCCAGCAGGTCAAATGCTACAGGCTCCACGGTATGGCCCGCTTCTTTCAACTGTTGGATGTGCAACATCATTTGTTTCTGCATTTCCTTGTCTAAAGAAGCATGCATCATGGCCTCCGTGAAATAACAAAACCGGAATTTTTTATCACCTGGTTGTTCTATCGGAAAAAGGCCCTGGGCCGGGCTTTCCATCATCGTGCTATCTCTGTTATCATTTTTACACATCAGGGAGAGTAGCAATGCAACATCATTCAGTTCTTTACCAAAAATACCAATTTGGTCAAAAGAGGAAGCATAGGCCAGCAGACCATAACGGGATATTTGTCCGTAAGAGGGTTTAATGCCAATGAGGCCGCAAAAATCTGCGGGCTGCCTCACCGATCCTCCCGTATCGCTCCCGAGGCTTAGCATGCACATGTCTGCCTGTACAGCCACAGCACTGCCACCAGAAGAGCCGCCGGGTACTTTTTTTTCATCCTTTGCATTGAGCACTTTACCGTATACAGAATTTTCGTTGGTACTTCCCATGGCAAATTCATCGCAATTGCAATTACCGATGATGATGGCATCTTCTTCTAACAAAAACTGCAGGGCAGTAGCGGTGTAAAGGGATTTAAAATCTTTTAAAATGGCGGAAGCGGCCGTAACCGAATGCCCCTTGTAGCATATTACATCCTTGATGGCAATGACCACACCATGTAGTTTCCTGAGTTGGCCTCCGGCTTGCCTGGCAGCGTCAAGTTCGGCAGCTTTGTGCAGTGCTTCCTGTGCATACACTTCTACAAAAGCATTAAGATGTTTGTGATGTTGTATTTGAGAAAGGTAAAATTGGACTGCAGCCTGGCAGGTAGTTTCCCCCTGTTGCAATTGGCTGTGGTAATTGGCTATGGTGCTGAAAGAAAACATCAATTAGTAGTTAGTTTAATTCTTTAGGTTCCATAAATAAGCCGAAGAACGTTTCGCAGGCATGAAAAAACAGGCGCTGCGAAACAAACTTCGGCTATCAGACTTTTAATGAAAATTACTGAGAAATATCTTGCTTAGGAGCAGGAGTTGTCGGCGGCACCGGCTTTTCTCTCATTCCTTCTTCTATCTCACTCTTTACGGTAGATTTTGCGTCATTAAATTCACGCATGCCCTTACCAATACCTCTCATTAATTCAGGAATTTTTTTACCTCCGAATAATAATAGTACCACTAAAATTATAAGGATCCACTCGCCACCACCAGGAAGCGAAAATAGTAATACTGCGGTTGGAACGTTTACTAACATAATTTTGAAATTTAGAAAAAGTAAAGGTAGGCCATTTACACAATGAATCAGCTATTAAACAGCCTAACAGGAAGCGATAATGTTAAAAAAGGAAATGCCCTTGCAGGCACGGGTTGTTATTTCCAAACTGAAAACCTTCTGTAACTAAGGGGAATAAAAAAGAGCGAAATAAATTTCGCTCTTTTAAAATATGTTGAATTATGCTTTTTTGGCCACTTTAGCCACTGCTTGTCTTTTTTCTTTAATACGAGCACTTTTACCGCTTCTTTCACGTTGGAAGTAGAGCTTAGCACGACGTACACGACCTACTTTGTGAACGATGATGCTTTCAATGTTTGGAGAAAAGGCTGGAAACAAACGTTCAACACCCACTCCGTCACTTATTTTACGAACAGTGAAAGATGCAGTTGCACCTGTTCCCTGGCGTTTGATTACATCGCCCTTAAAGCTCTGAATACGTTCTTTGGTGCCTTCTACAATTTTGTAGTTAACGGTAATGTTATCACCTGCTTTGAATGTCGGAAGCGTTGGCTTTGTTGTCAACTGCTCATGAACAAAATCTATTGCGTTCATATAAATTTATTTTTCGGAGGGCGAAGGTAAGGGTTAATGTTTAGAATGCAATGCTCCAGGTTGAAAGTTTTTTTATAAATGCCAGATGACTGATGAAAGATGTTAGATAATAGTTGTTAGTAGACAGATGGCAGTTGACAGTTAGCAGCTTCTGCCATCTGTCTACTGCCATCTGATATCTCCTTAAAACCTAACGTGCAATATTAATTGCCCTCTTCTCTCTTATTACTGTCACTTTAATCTGCCCTGGAAAAGTCATTTCAGTTTGAATTTTTTGTGCAATTTCAAAACTCAGCTTGTCGCTGTCGGCATCAGATACTTTATCTGCTTCTACAATTACCCTTAGTTCACGCCCGGCCTGGATAGCATATGCTTTTTCAACACCGTTATAAGCCAAAGCCATATTCTCAAGGTCTTTGATACGCTGAATGTATTGCTGCATGATCTCCCGTCTTGCACCCGGCCTTGCGCCACTGATGGCATCACAAGCCTGTATGATGGGGGAAATCACATATTGCATTTCCATTTCGTCGTGGTGAGCGCCAATGGCATTCACTACTGCCGGGTTTTCTCCATACTTTTCAGCGAGTTTTGCACCCAGCAAAGCATGGCTTAATTCGGTTTCTTCATCCGGCACTTTGCCGATATCGTGCAGAAGGCCAGCTCTTTTTGCCAGTTTTGGATTCATTCCCAGTTCGGAAGCCATGATGCCGCAAAGGTTGGCGGTTTCCCTGCTATGCATCAACAGGTTTTGACCATAAGAAGAACGGAAACGCATACGGCCCACCATTCTCACCAGTTCTTTATGAAGACCATGAACACCCAGTTCAATTACTGTTCTTTCACCAATTTCCATTACCTGGTCGTCTAACTGGCGCTTCGTTTTTTCTACCACTTCTTCAATACGAGCAGGGTGAATACGGCCATCGGCCACAAGGCGCTGCAGAGAAAGACGGGCAATTTCCCTACGCAACGGATCAAAAGAAGACAATACGATCGCTTCCGGGGTATCATCTACAATCAAATCTACACCCGTTGCTGCTTCTATGGCACGTATGTTACGGCCTTCACGCCCAATGATAGAACCTTTAATCTCATCACTTTCCAGGTTAAAAACCGTAATGGAGTTTTCTATGGCTGTTTCTGCGGCTGTTCGCTGTATGGTTTGAATAACAATCTTGCGGGCTTCTTTATTGGCCTTTAATTTGGCATCTTCAATTATTTCCTGCTGCAGTGTGAGCGCTTTGCTATGAGCCTCCTGTTTCAGGCTTTCAATCAGTTGCGTTCTCGCCTCATCAGCCGTTAGGCTTGCCACTTTTTCCAGGCGGCGAATATGTTCTTCCTGGTGTTTTTCCAGTTCGGTACGTTTGATGTTCACCACTTCAATCTGCCGGTTCATGGCTTCTTTGATGGTTTCATTTTCCTTCAGTTGCTTTTCAAGATTGCCTTCTTTGGCATTCAGAGCCTGTTCTTTCTGCTTAATACGGTTCTCGCCTTCGTTAATTTTTTGAGTTCTCTGCAAGATGTCTCTTTCGTGGTCAGCACGCATTTGTACAAATTTCTCTTTGGCCTCCAGTTCCTTCTCTTTTTTAAAAGTTTCGGCTTTTAACTGTCCTTCTGAAATGATTTTTTGTGCCTGAATTTCTGCTTCCTGTACTTTTTGTGTGGTGTTTTTTGCAAAAATGATTTTACCAAGGATGAGACCGACTATTAATGCGGCTACTCCTATGATGATTGGAATTATATCCATTAGAAATGATTGTTTTAAGCTGATTGACAATATTGTATGTCCCGTATGTACTCATATGGCCTGAGCATTAAGGTTGTGGGCGAAGATACAAATTTTGAGTGTAGAATTATCCTGGCAAAAGATTTTGTAAGGTATCTCAAAAGGAGCTATTGGTTAAAGTACCTTGTCTATCTGCTCTTCCAACTTCTTCAGCCCGTTGAGCAATTCTGTTTGGTCAAGGCTGCTATTTTTTTCTGAAACAGACTGGGTGGCATACCAAATGATTACCATGGCTATATAGTCCTGCATGTCTTTGCCGGCGAATTGTGTTTTAAACTCAATAATCTTATCGTTGATCAGTTTTACCGTTTTGCGGATCACTTCTTCGTCTTGAGCCAATGTTTTAATGCGGTAAGTGCGATCGGCAATAACAATATTTACGGGTATCAGTTCGGCCATGATCTTATTTACTGAGTAAAGAAATGCATTTGTCGATATTCTTTATATAATGTTGAATTTTTTGCTCAAGGGCTTTTTTATCGGCTCCTTCCATGGTCGTAACAGATGCTTTTAGCAAGAGGTTTTGTTGAACCAGGTCTTCCATTTTTTCTTTCTGTTGCAAGTGCTCCTGCTGCATCGTTCTTAGCTGTTCCTGGCATTTGCTGTTTTCTTTCTTCAACAATTCATACTGCTTCAGCAACTGCTGCAGCTTAGCTTGTATGATGCTTATATGATTGATGACAGATGACAATGTGCCTTTAAAATTAAGTTATTATGTTATAAAGAAAAATTGCCGGTAAGAAGCAAAGACGTTCGATGATTCTAAACGACTCCCCGTCTTTCCGGCAAAAATAGTTCGACTAGTCAACAAAAATTATTTCCGAATCTCTGCACCCAATTGTTTCTCGCACGCAGCAATCAGTTTGTTGATCATTTCATCAATTTCTACATCGGTAAGCGTTTTATTGAAATCACCAAAACTGAAATTCACTGCCATGGACTTTTTGCCCGCTCCCAATTTCTCACTTTCAAAAATATCAAACAACCTGGTAGATTTTAACTGCGGTAACTTTAGTGAAGCGGCTGTTTTTTCCACCTGGGCATAAGTAACGTTTTTATTAAGCAGCAAAGCAAGGTCCCGCTGCACCGTGGGGAATTTACTTACCTCTTCGTATTTGAAATCCTTATTCCCGATACTGTCAATGATTGCATCCCAGTGTAAGTGTGCCACGTAAACCGGTTGTTTGATGCCAAAGGCTTTTTTTCTTTTTTCTGAAATACTACCCACTATACCAACAACGGTGTTCTTGATTTTTACCTCTGCGGCCATCTCAAAATCGGCGTTGGATGTAGGCTCGTAGCTAACGTTGCTGATGCCTGTTGCTGCCAATACTTTTTCGCAAGTAGATTTTAAACTGTAATAATCTGCTTTTATAGATTTCTGGTTCCAGGCGGTTTCAGAAACATCGCCAGTTCTGTAAATAGCCAGGTGCTTCGCTTCTGTGTAGGAAGCATCCGCTTCTTTGCGGTAGGTTTTGCCAAATTCAAACAAAGAGAGATTGGCATTTTTGCGGTTAATGTTGTGTGCAATTACCTCAAGGCCTGTGGGCAAAAGAGAAGGGCGCATAATATCCAGGTCGGCACTAAGGCTATTGATCATTTTTACAGCATTGCTCAAAGTGGCTTCATCAAAGTAGGCGCTGTTGGTAATGCTGTTGGTGAAAATTTCAAAAAAGCCAATTGCGGTGAGCATTCCGGCTACTTTTTCCAGCAACAAATTATTTTGCGAAGTGCTGTCGTTAGACGGTGAAATGCTGATGGTGGAAGGTATTTCAATATTATCCAGGCCATCTATGCGCATGATTTCCTCTACAAGGTCGGCAGGTAGGCTGATGTCTGGTTTGCTGAAAGGAACATTCACCCACATTTCATCTATCCCTTCTTTTACGAGTTCAAAACCAAGAGAGGTTAAAATATTTTTAATAGAATCACCATGGTAATTTTTACCACTTAATTTTTTCAGGTAATGATATTTTAGTCCAATTGAAACGGGTGCTATCGGGTTCGGAAAAACATCTACGATATCGCCGTTTATCTCTCCGCCACATACTTCTTTGATAAGCTGTGCGGCTCTTTTTAAAACAGTGACCGTGTTGCTTATATCGACACCTTTTTCAAAACGGGCTGCAGCATCCGTCCTTAAACCATGCGTTACAGAGGTCTTCCGGATACTGATCGGGTCAAACCAGGCACTTTCTATAAAAACATTTGTTGTGCTTGTTGTTACGCCACTTTCTGCACCGCCATATACTCCTGCAATACACATGGGTTTTTCTGTGTTGCAAATCATGAGGTCGGTAGCTGCCAGTTTTCTTTCTTTGGCATCCAGCGTGGTAAATGAAGTGGCTTCCGGCAATTGCTTTACAACTATTTTGTTCCCGGTTATTTTTGCTGCATCAAATGCGTGCAAAGGCTGCCCGGTTTCATGTAAAATGAAGTTGGTGATGTCTACAATATTGTTGATGGGTTTGAGGCCAATACTACTCAGCTTTTGCTGCAGCCATTTTGGGCTATCCGCCACCGTTATGTTACTGATGCTGATGCCGCTATAACGCCTGCAGGCTGCACTGTCTTCTATAACTACTTCGATGGGCGTGCCGCCCGCATCTGGTTTAAAGCCATTTTTGTAAGGAAGTTTGGCACTGGTACCTTTTTTATCATGATGGCTTAAGTAAGCACACACATCTTTTGCCACACCAAGGTGGCTCATGGCATCCATTCGGTTAGGCGTGAGACCAATTTCAAAAATGGTATCGTTGTACAATTCAAACAAAGTAGCTGCGGGCTGCCCTACCCGGGTGTCCGGGGGCAGTACCATGATGCCTTCATGGCTTTTGCCTACGCCAATTTCATCTTCAGCACATATCATCCCGTTGCTTTCAGCTCCTCTTATCCTAGCCTTCTTGAGTGTAATGGGCTCGCCTGACGTAGGGTAAATGGTGCTTCCTACCATAGCTAATATCACTTTTTGGCCAATAGCGGCATTGGGGGCCCCGCAAACTACCTGCAATATTTCAGTACCAGTATTTACCTGGGTGAGCTTTAATTTATCGGCATCAGGATGTTTCTCGCAAGCTATTATTTCTGCTGTAACTAAACCCTGTAACCCACCTTTGATGCTTTCATATTTGTGCATACTTTCTACCTCTAGCCCTATGCACGTAAGGATTTTACCAAGCCGCTCGGGCTCTAACTTCACCGGCAGGTACTCACTCAGCCAATTGTAAGAAATGATCATCGCTTGAATTTATTTGGGCAGCAAAGATAGTTTTTTCAATACTATGTCAGGCTATGAAAACGGACTGAAAACAACACCTGCATAAACTAGGTATTTGGGTTCAAATCTGCAACCAGATAAAATAAAACAGAGGTGTACAAAAAGAAAAGCAGCCTGCTGTTTTGTGTTAATAAATAGGCAATAAATGAAATGCAGGTGGAAGTTTGTATGTGCATACACCTGTTTATAAGTAGGGGATAACCTAATTTTACTTGTGGATATGCGGTGGGTAATGAGTAAAATAAAGTTAATAACAGCAATAAGTTAATTTATCATTACCAATTTGCCATTACCTTAGCCGCCCGCCGAAACTTAATTGACTTAACCGGAAAAGGATGAAGTTTACCAAACCTTCATTACCCAGTAAATGGAGTAGGATCGGGGTAGGAAAAAATATTTTTTAATGCCATCAAAGGAATCACAGGAGTAATGGAATTTACCAATTTAAATAAGGATAGAAAGGCCAGGAGAACCAGTTCAATGGACATGGGTAGCATGGTTTTTGGAAAAGTACCCCCCCAGGCCAAAGAACTGGAAGAAGCTATTCTTGGCGCTATTATGCTGGAAAAAAGTGCTTTTGATACCGTGATTGAGATTTTAAAACCAGAATGTTTTTATGTAGATGCGCATCAAAAAATTTTTAGGGCCATGCAAGGCCTGGCAATTAAGAGTTTGCCGATAGACATGCTCACGGTGGTAGAAGAATTGAAGCTGCGGGAAGAACTGGAAATGGTAGGAGGTCCGTATTATGTAACAAAACTCACCAACTCGGTAGTATCCTCTGCCAATATTGATGCTCACTCCCGTATTGTTTTGCAAAAATTCATTCAACGGGAGCTCATCCGCATCAGCGGCGAAATTATAGGCGAAGCTTACGAGGACAGCACTGACGTGTTTGACCTGCTGGATAATGCCGAAGGGAAATTATTCGAAATCACCAACAACCACCTTCGTAAAAATTTTGACGATATAGATTCTGTGCTGGTTAAAACATTTAACCGTATAGAGGATATGCGTAACCGTAAGGATGAGATTACGGGGGTGCCTACGGGCTTTCCTACGCTTGATAAAATTACGTACGGCTGGCAACCAACCGATCTGATCATTTTAGCAGCCAGACCTTCCGTGGGTAAAACTGCCTTTGCGCTAAACCTTGCCCGCACTGCAGCCATCAGGCCCAAAGGCGACGACAGGCCGCCCACTGCCGTGGCATTTTTCAGTTTGGAGATGAGCAGCAGTCAGCTGGTGCAACGTATTTTAAGTGCCGAAAGTGAGATATGGCTGGAGAAAATTGCCCGTGGTAAACTGGAAGAACATGAAATGAAGCAATTGTACAAAAATGGATTTGACCGGCTAAGCAAAGCACCCATTTTTATTGATGATTCTGCCGCCCTGAATATTTTTGAACTGAGGGCAAAGTGCCGCAGGTTGAAAAACAAGCATAATGTGGGTCTTATCATCATAGATTACTTGCAGCTCATGAGCGGTAGTGCAGACCGAAATAGCAACCGGGAGCAGGAGATCAGTAAAATCTCCCGTGATTTAAAGAGTCTTGCAAAAGAACTCCAGGTTCCTATCATTGCTCTAAGCCAGTTGAGCAGGGAAGTAGAGAAAAGAAAAGAAGGAAACAAGATGCCCCAGTTGAGTGATTTGAGAGAATCTGGTGCCATTGAGCAGGATGCGGATCTTGTAATGTTTCTTTACCGTCCGGAGTATTATGAAGTAACCACCGATGAATTTGGAGAAAGCAATAAAGGGGAAACGCATGTAAAAATAGCCAAGCACAGAAATGGTAGCCTTGAAACCATCAAGCTAAAAGCTTTGCTTCATATTCAAAAATTTGTGGAAGAAGACGGAAGCGATTTTGCCGGCGGCCAATCTGGAGGGGGCGGTAAGTGGAAGCCCGTAGCTGGAGGCGGAGGAGATGACGGGGCAAGAATGTACATACAAAAAGGAAGCAAAATGAATGATGGCAATTTTGATGATGATGCGCCGTTTTAAATGACAATTATTAAATGGATCATGGAGAATGAATTTGTAAAAATTCATTCTCCATTTTTATTTTACTAAGTTTGAAATGAAAATGAAACTTCCCTTATTTTATAATGCTCAGGTAAGCCTTTCGGACCATGAGGTTGTACTGGATGAGCATGCCAGCAAGCACATTGTGCAGGTGTTGCGGATGCAGGTGGGGGAAAAATTACAACTAACAGATGGAAAAGGAAATTTATTTACCAGTGAAATTAGAGATGATAATCGTAAGAGATGTAGCGTATCTATCCTGGAAAAATCATCCATTACAAATCACAAATCAAAAATCATCATTGCTATTTCGCCCTTAAAAAATACCAGTCGGTTTGAATGGTTTTTAGAAAAAGCTACCGAGATAGGCGTGGCAGAAATTATCCCACTGCTATGTGAGCGAACGGAAAAACAACATTTTAAATGGGAAAGAATGCAGGGCATTTTGATAAGCGCCATGTTGCAATCTCAACAAGCCTGGTTGCCCGTATTGCAGGAGCCTGTGAAATTTACAAAATACATCAAGGACTTGAATTCAATAGCATCCTTACAAAAAATGATTGCGCATTGTGAGAATGAAAATAACAAAGTACCTCTCACATCCCAACTTGTAAATTCGTCCATTCCAAAACTTATTCTCATCGGCCCCGAAGGAGACTTTTCCAACAAAGAAATTATGGAGGCTTTGCAAATAGGCTGTGTAGCGGTATCGCTTGGTGACACCCGGCTACGCACAGAAACAGCTGGAATTGTGGCTGCTACGTTGATGTGTAATCTTTAATGCGCCACATCATCGTCTGAACTGCCGGTGTGCGTATTGAGCTTGGGCTCATTCAACTCCACCACCCGGTGTTTTTTCTGTTTTTTCATCATGGTCATATTGAGTAGCTCTACCAGGAAAGAGAAGGCCATGCCAAAATAAATATAATTTTTTAAGCCAAGTGCATGGGCTTTTTCGGGAGCCCATCCTTCTACTACGAGGCTCAAACCAATCATTACCAAAAATGATAAGGCGAGCATTTTTAAAGTAGGATGTTTGTGTATAAAGCCAGCAATTTTGGGGCT
>JANPJW010000135.1:0-3341 GCA_031425715.1 Chitinophagaceae bacterium
CCAATTTCGCCATATCCGCAAACGGGACGCAAAAGTAAGGGATTTATTCAAAAATAATTCTAAATAGCTAAAAGAATTGAGCAGGTTTTACACGGTCGCACCATCGATTCTCAAAGTACATCATTAAAATATCCGTTGATATGTAAAATTTGCCTACGCTTTATGTTAGACGGGCTGGTAAAGACGATGGAAACAATCTGGTGGCGGCAATGTTACAAGTTTGTAAAATCATCGCTATTGCTATTTTTAAAGTAAATTCGTTTCAATGGAGGCAATAGAGCAAATACCGGTGTATAATTTGAACGAAGAGGACGAGAAAAAGGAAATCCTTCGGGAATACAGGGCCCTGTTGAGGGTATTGAAAGCTAAGTTAAAACCGGGCGATAAAATATTACTGCGTACCGCTTTTGAAATGGCAGTGGAAGCTCACAAAACCATGCGGCGAAAGAGCGGCGAGCCTTACATCCTCCATCCCTTGGCTGTGGCCAAAATATGTGTGGAAGAAATCGGCCTCGGTATAAGAAGTACCATTTGTGCGCTCTTGCACGATACGGTGGAAGACACCGATGTTACGCTGGACGATATCAGCCGGGAATTTGGCCCGGAAATTACCAAGATAGTAGATGGCCTCACAAAAATAGCTACGGTGCTGGATGCAAACACATCGCAGCAGGCGGAAAACTTTAAAAAAATACTTTTAACCCTTACGGATGACCCTCGTGTGATCCTCATCAAACTGGCCGATCGCTTGCACAACATGCGCACGATGGACAGTATGAAAAGGGAAAAGCAATTAAAGATTTCATCTGAAACGGTTTATGTATATGCTCCCCTTGCTCACCGTATGGGGTTGTATAATATAAAAACGGAGATGGAAGACCTGGCTATGAAATACATGGAGCCAGATACTTACCGCTACATTGCGCAAAAATTACAGGATACCAAACGGGAACGGAGCCGTTACATCAACGACTTCATCAGGCCAATAAAAGCCAACCTTGAAAAAACGGGGTTTGATTTTGAAATATATGGAAGGCCAAAAAGTATTCATTCCATTTGGAGCAAAATAAAAAAGAAAGGAGTTTCTTTTGAAGAAGTATATGACCTTTTTGCCATACGCATCATCGTAAACGCCACTCCCGAAAAAGAAAAAGAAGATTGCTGGAAGGTATACAGCATCATTACGGATGCCTACAACCCTTCGCCGGAGAGATTGAGAGACTGGCTGAGCAACCCCAAGAGCAATGGGTATGAAGCCTTGCACACTACCGTAATGGGACCACAGGGTAAATGGGTAGAAGTGCAGATTCGCACCAAGCGCATGAATGAAATTGCAGAAAAAGGACTGGCCGCTCATTGGAAATACAAAGAAGGCACCAGCGATGAGAGCCGTTTTGATAAATGGTTTCAGCAAATAAGAGAAGCCTTGAGCAGCCAGGATAGCAACTCACTAGATTTCCTGCAAGATTTTAAAACATCTTTTTTAGCCGAAGAAATATATGTGTATACGCCCAAGGGCGATGTAAAAATGTTGCCCGTAGGTGCCACCGCCCTGGACTTTGCTTTTGGCGTGCACACCGCCGTAGGTAGCAGGTGTATTGGTGCCAAAGTGAACCACAAACTCGTCCCCATCAGCTATAAACTGCGCAGTGGCGACCAGATAGAAATTATTACGAGTGCCAAACAAAAACCGAGCAGTGAGTGGTTAAAGTTTGTAGTAACCAGCAAAGCAAAAACTAAAATAAAAGATACTCTCAAAGAAGAAAAAAGAACCATTGCAGAGGAAGGTAAATACATACTCCAACGCAAGTTGGATGGCATCAATGCGGTGATGAACCACGCCAACCTGGAGGAACTCGCATCTTTTTATAAAGTAAATAGCTCACTGGATCTTTTGTATGAAATAGCTATTAAAAAGATAGATCTCAAAGAGCTCAAAGAATTTACAGTACATGGTGATAAGCTGATTGCTCCCAAGCCGCTGAAAGTAGTGGAAGACAAAACGCATCATGCTGAAATTCCACATCGCCAGCCCGGCAAGAAAGAAGCAGAGCTCATTATTTTTGGAGAAAGCAGCGATAAAATCATGTATACGCTGGCCAATTGCTGCAAGCCTATACCCGGCGATGATGTGTTTGGATTTGTAACCACGGGCGAAGGATTAAAAATACACCGCACCACCTGCCCCAATGCCACCCGGCTGATGGCTAATTACGGCCACCGGGTAGTAAAAACCAAGTGGGCTAAAAACAAAGAAATCTCTTTCCTCACCGGCCTCAAGATTATTGGTTTGGATGACGTAGGCGTCATTCATAAAATAACCAACCTCATTAGTGGCGAACTGAAGGTAAATATCTCGGCCATGACCATAGAGGCAAAGGATGGAATTTTTGAAGGCAACGTAAAAGTTTTTGTTCATGATAAAGAAGAACTAGACGACCTTGTAGATGAGCTTTTAAAATTATCGGGTATTGAGAGAGTAGACAGGTACGATACGGAATGATTTAGTTATGAGTTATGAATGATGATAAATATTGAATTACGAGTGACGAATAACGAATGATGACACACCGATTCCAACAACTGCCTTATTGACCCCCTGCATTCTATAGGGGCAGGCATTGACAATACATTCACCATTCACCAAAAAACAAAACACCATGCACGAACTAATCACACGCCTCACTAACAAAGCAGGCATCAGCACCGAACAGGCAGCCAAAGTAATTGAAACAATCAAAGAATTCACGAAGGAGAAATTCCCCATGATGAGTGGCACGCTTGACAGTCTTTTATCCGACAGCCCGGCAACAAATTTTCCGGAAGCCCCCGTAGACCCAACGGTGCCGGCACATGGCAGCGCTGCCATATTAGATAAAATAAGTGACTACATTCCTGGCGAGACCGGCCAAAAAGTAGAAGACTTTGCAAAGCAAGCTGCAGACAAAGCAGAAGATTTGTACGATGCTGCGAAAGATAAACTAAGTGGTATGTTTGGAGGCGATAAGAAATAATGTTTTAAAAAGCCACCCGAATAAGGTGGCTTTTTAAAATTGTTTATACTGCGGCTGTCTAGCTTCGCCAGCAAGGATTATTTTAAAACCTCCCGGCTTATCACCAGCTTTTGAATTTCACTGGTACCTTCACCAATCGTACAAAGCTTGCTATCCCTGTAAAATTTTTCCACCGGAAAATCTTTGGTGTAACCATAGCCACCAAACACCTGCACAGCATCTGTACTAATCTCTACGGCTATTTCGCTGGCATAGTATTTTGCCATAGCAGCTTCTTTGGTCATAGGCAGTCCTGCTGTTTTCAAATAGCAGGCCTGGTTGATGAGC
>JANPJW010000136.1:0-8765 GCA_031425715.1 Chitinophagaceae bacterium
TCGGAACAACTCGGCATAACTCGGAATTGTTTGGCATAACTCGGAATTGTTTGGAACAACTCGGCATAACTAGGCACAAACCGGGAAACGCCGTTTTGAACCGACCACATATTTGCATCCTAACCACGGAACATGGTGGTGAGCAGATAGGAAACAAAACACTCAAACATATAAAACGGAAACCATGACAGCACAAGTACAACAGCCAACAGCTCAACTAAACAACCTTACAAAACAAACAAATGCAAAGTCTTGCCCTGGTGGTTCTTTCGTCTCGGGGAAACCAGCAGCCGTAACTGTAGAGGCTACGCTCGCTTTTCAAATTGCTTACACGGCTTTATGGAACACGCAAGAGTTTTCGGCTACAGAAATAGCGCAGGCAACGCAACTTATTGATGAGCTACTTGAGCAGCATGATAACCCTGCAAAGGCCTTCAACAATTTTGTACAGCGAGTATTGCTTGCACGCCAATACATAAACACACACCCGGGCAGTTATGCACCCATCCCAACAGAATGGCTAAGCACAACTAACAAGAATGGGTTTGCAGGTACGCAGCGTTGGTTAGATGCCGTAGACAATCTGCGCTCCTCTATACCCACCTACACGCAGGCGCTGAAAGCTTTTGCGGAGGCGGTACAGGAAACAGCCACTTCCCGAAAAGCAGTAGATTTTCATTACTGGCGCAGCTACTTTATACAGCAAAATGCGCAGGGGATGCTGAATTTGTTTTTGAGTACGATCGCAAATATCGGCAACTGGGGAGAGGGAAGAGGCTAGTGGCTAGTGGCGAGTGGGAGGGGAAGTGGTGAGTGGGGAGGGGAAGTGGTAAGTTTTAAGTTTTAAGTTATAAGTGGGGAGAGGGGAGAGGTAAGTGGGTAGTAGCGAGTGGCGAGTGGGAAGTGGGGAGTAGGGAGGGTTTTTGTTAGTGCGCTTATGCTTTATGGACGGCTTGTGGAGCTGGGGTGTTTTATTTCAATTTATAACGGGTTTTGAGAGGGTCGACCTTAGAGATTATTACTTGGCACCGAGGTATGAGGGTATGACCTCACCGGTGCTTCTCTGCCCCTGCGGCAAAAATATTAACCAACAATTTTTTACAATCACCGAGTACCTCGATGTTCTCCCAATGAGGAAGGATAAGGGGTGCTCACAAACCAACAATAACATGGCAAAACAATCAGGCATTTTCCAGGTGGAAGGAACACTTGGCAATGTAACATTCGTGAAAACACAGGATGGGTATTTAGTGAAAACAAAATCTGAAATCTCTAAAGCGAGACGGGCATCTGACCCCGCTTTTCAGCGCACAAGAGAAAACAATTCAGAGTTTGGCAGAGCGGGCAAGGCAAGCCAGGTATTGCGTACGGCGGTCCGCAACCTATCTAAAACAGCGAAAGACAACAGGCTTGCAAGTCGCCTTACAAAAGAGATGATGAAGGTACTAAAGGCAGATGCGACAAGCATTAGGGGCATGCGCAATGTTGTGGACGGCGAAGCAGAAATGTTGAAGGGTTTTGAATTCAACATTAACGCTCAGCTATCGACCACACTGTTTGCCAAGTACGAAAGTACCATCGACCGAGTGACAGGCATGTTGGATGTGACCATCCCATCATTTGTACCGATCAATGATTTGGTGGTACCGGATGGCAGCACGCACTTCAGCATTGTAAGCGGAGGCTCAGCAGTGGATTTTGAAGCGCAAACTTTTGAAGAGACCACTTCAACCTCAGCGATTATACCAATAGATGCTACGCCTACGGCTGCGCAAACATTGTCCAACGCTATCACTCCGGCGAGTACTCACCCTTTGTTCTTGTTGCTGGGTGTACAGTTCTATCAGTTTGTAAATGGTATTAACTATCCATTGAAGAATGGGGCGTTTAATGCGCTGCAGATTGTGGAGGTTAGAGGCTAGTGGCTAGTGGGGAGGGGGTAGTAGCTAGTGGCGAGTGGGGAGTGGGAATAGGCGAGTGGCGAGGGGGAAGGGAAAGAGGTGAGTGGGTAGTAGCTAGTGGCGAGGGGGAAGAGGAAGAGGTGAGTGGATAGTGGCGAGTAGGGAGGGGGGAGTGGGAAGAGGCTAGTGGTGAGTGGCGAGTAGCGAGAGGGGAAGGGGTTTAAGGTTCAAGGTTTATAGTTCACATTTTAATTTAATTCACAATGATGCTTCAATTGATTCTTAGCAGTTTTGAAAAACTAGGGTACACATTGTTTACAGCGCCTTACCAATTGAATATTGTAGGGATGCGGAACAGGAATATGATCTCTAATAAATTTAACGACCAAGTGGTTGTTTTTTATAAAGACGATGCCGGCGCATGGGTAGTGCATGTGTTTACCGCCACCACTATGCCCGGTGTTTATTGGCTGCGCAACCCGATGAATAAAAACGGTACGGCGATATTGATGCCGGGCCAATACAAAGACTCGCACCAGACAGGTTTGCACAGACGCAAGTACAGGGCATTGATACAGAAATCTCCGGTAAAAGTGCTGCGGGATAACGACCGAAATGGCTTTGCAAATGTGAAGACCCCCACTACTGAAACGGGTTTCTTTGGGATAAATATTCATCGTGCAGCAGCAACTGAAACAAGCAAAAAAATAGGTCAGCATTCTGCGGGCTGTCAGGTATTTGCAAACCCCAAGGAGTTTGAACTGTTTATGCAGCTTGCCGACAATCACAAAAAATTGCATGGCAATAGTTTTACCTACACGCTGCTTTCGCAAGAGGGCATGTAGAAATCCCTTTTGCGCATAGGGTTATTTCCCTTTTAATCATTTTAATTCACCGTCTCCTCCACTCCACTCCCATCTTCGGGAGTTGCCCCTCTGCGTTCGTAGAGAGGGGCTTGGGGTGAGGAGCTAAAATTTCAACATCATGGAAACAACAAACACTAATAAAATAAAAAGCTGTCTATGCCAAATGTTTAAAGACAAGCATGGCTGTTACAGCATGAGAGAAGTCGTCATCGGCCTACTCATTATTGCAGTCATTGCAAGCTGGATCGGTCAGCAATTCTTCAACAAAGAAATACCACACTTTATGTTTTACTCATTCGCAAGTTTGATAGGCACGGGCTGTTTTGGTTATTCACTGGAGAAGAAAACAACTGCTAGGGAAAACGAATAGCGAAGATTATTTAATAATAACGCAACGTCCTGCAAGCAGAGACGTTGCTGAGAAGGTAGGCACTTATTATTTACGCAATGTCCTGCGAGCAGAGACATTGCTGAGAAAGGGTGACGCAACGTAATGCAAGCAGCGGCATTGCTGAGAAGGCAATATTGTTTACATCATCTAAACCTTGCCTTCAAATAACAGCAATTAAAAAGCCTTCCCTGCTAAAAGAACAAACAAGAAAAAAAGATAAATAGCGCAATGTCCTGCAAGCAGGAACATTGCTGAAAAGGCACTTATTATTTATGCAATGTCCTGCGAGTAGCGGCATTGCTGAGAAAGTTGGGGTGAGGCATCATAATAGTTTGTCTCGCCCCTTTTTTATGTTCATCATTTACACAAATCAAAACTTTTACCCATGGTCATTAAACCAATTATATACATCGTTCTAGGGGTCGTTATCGGTATTGCCTTGGCAAGATTATTTACAGCAACAAGTCCTTGTCGAGAAAATACAGCAATTAAAAAAGCTTCGCTGCTAAAAGAACAAACAAGCAAAAAAGAAATACATTTCCAAAAAAAGGTTGATTCTTTAGGCTTACTAGCGAAGGATCTTAAGAGTAAACTAAATAATAGCAAAGCTGCGCTTGAAATTGCTAAGAACAAAACACTTGTTCTACAGACACAATTGCTCGCTTCGAAGGAAAAGGAGTTTGTATCAAATGAGGAAGCTGGAGCAATTGATTGTCCGCACGAGGAAGGCCTGTTAACCGAGTTTATAGAAGTGAATACTTATAAAGACAGTATCTATGAAAGTATTGACAGCACAAGAGTGCAGCAACTGCAAAACAAGGATGCTTCTTTAGCTGTAAAAGACAGTATGTACAACGATTTAAAAGTATCGTTTGATTACAGCATCTCACAGCAGGAATTGCTTTTCGCCCAAAATAAGCTGCTGCGAAGACAGTTAAACCGACGAAAAGTGAAGGGGAAGTTGGTTTCGGGAGCTGTGCTGATTGTTTGTGCTTCGGCGGTACGGTACTTGGTGAGGTAGGGGTTGGGGGTGGGCAGTGGGCGGTGGGCAATGGGCAGTTTGCAGTGGGCAGTGGGCAATGGGCAGTGGGCAATTTGCAAGGAGCGATTGGAAGTTAGTAATTGTCAATAAACTTAGTATTTGACATTTATTTGTGTATTTTACAAAAGAGTTGTATGTTTGTTTTCTAACAGGAAATGAACAAATGACCGGAAATATAAACCCAAATATGATCATACTAGCCCGGGAAGCAAGGGGGCTCACGCAGGCAGAGTTGGCAGAGGTCATCGGCATCAGCGCTACCAATTTGAGCAAAATGGAAAGGGCGGATATTGGCATAAGCAGCAGTTTGATAGAAACCATCAGTGACAGAACGTGCTTTCCACTCCCCTTCTTTTATCAGTCGGGAGAAATGGTACCTGAAAACCTAAACTACCGCAAAAGAGAAGTGGTTGCACAAAAGCTGATAACGCCTATACACGCCAAGGTAAATATTGTGAGAAGACATGTGCATTTTTTGACGAGGTCGCTGAGTATACAACATATAGCGGTGCCGGTAATGGAAGTAACGGAGCAACAAACGCCGCAAATGATTGCTGCTAAACTTCGCAAGCTTTGGGGAGTGGAGTCGCCTATTATAGACAACCTTACTGATTTGATAGAAGCCAACGGTATCATCATAAAATCGATTCCTTTTAATACAGACAGGGTAGATAGCCGCAGCATTCTTACAGATGACAGGTTCCCTATTATCTGTTGCAACCATTCGCTGTTGGGAGACAGGCAACGCTTTTCACTGGCATATGAGCTTGGTCAGTTGGTGATGCATTCGAACAGCATTATTCCTTTAGAAAGAAGTGTATCACACGAAGCCAATGCATTTGCAGCCGAGTTTTTGATGCCTGCAAAAGATATTCTGGCAGATTTTGCAGCCGGTATTACAATCCCTTTGCTAGGCGAGCTAAAACGGAAATGGAAGGTCTCTATGATTGCCTTGTTATACAGGGCAGATGATTTGGGTTTGCTGAGTCCGAACCAAAAGCGGTATTTGATACAGCAGTTTAACCAGCTGCAGATTCGCAAGCGGGAGCCCATGGAGCTTGATGTTGCCAAAGAAGAGCCTAGACTGATAAAAAGATGGATAGCAGATTTTAGAAGCAAAACAAAATTAGGGGTAGTAGATATGGCCGCACTACTCTTCCTAAACGTAGATGAATTCTTAGAACTGTATTCCTGAAGCGCAACAACAAACACAACTAAAAGAAACGAAAGATGGGAACGACAAACTTGATTGAAGAAATAAGACCTTACTCCGTAAGAGACCTTGCGGGAATTTATGGCTGTTGCGAAAAGACGATGAAGAAATGGATCAAGCCATTCCTTCCGGAGATTGGTGCGAAGAATGGGCGTTATTATTCAGTGGCACAGGTGAAGATCATCTTTGAGAAATTGGATTTGCCGTGTAAGTTTAGGGAGGAGAAGTGAGTATCAAGAATTGAGTATCAAGTATCAAGAATAAAGTATCAAGCGTTGAGTATCTAGTATTGAGCAACAAAAATCAGTCGTACTTAACATTCACAATTCACAATTCATAATTCATAATTCATCATTCACAATTCACCCTTCACAATTGACAATTCCATATCAATCCCCTCCCACAGCCTTTCATCCACATTGGTCTGCGCAGCATAATGAGCCCAATTACCCACCGCTGTTTTTACATCCTAAATAATAAGTAACAGCTTTTTTTATAGTAACCCTTTTGGCTACGGCGAGCAGATCTGCCTGAGTTATATCTGTACGTTTACCATTCACCGTTAAGCTTTGGCTGCTCACCCACGGACTGCCCGGGCGGTAAGCAAAGCATATATCATATGCCGGAGAAAGGCGCCACTCACCGTTTTTATCCATTACAAAGGCAAAGTTCTTGGTATGGTCATCGCAGTTGCGGGCGAGGACATTAAATACCATGCGGCGGTAAAGCTGCTCCATCTGTGGGTAGGGAAGTGAAAGCAAACGCATGGTTTCAAACAATTGCTCATAACTGTACATGCCCACATCATTGAAATCGTTGTGCTGCATGGCACAAAAAGTCTGCACATGCAGCCTGTCTTTTTCATTGGGTCGGTCAAAGCGCCTGGTCATAAAATGTGCCCTGCCGTTTTCTTCCAGCAGTTTGCACTTACTCATTCCTTGTTGGTAAATATTTATTCGCCTTTATTTTTCTGATAAACACATTCGTTCCCTATTTCACATCAAATCCAAACATTTCAACTTGCTATTGAATTCATTTACAAGTGATAAAAAACGCCTTAACATTTAAGTATTTATTTGGTAACGATTTCTAAACCTTAACGGGGCCAGAAACAAATACTTTCGCCAAACTAACAGCTGTTAATATTTTATTAAAACTCACAAAAATGCATACCCTAATCAAGTCTAAAATCGTATCCCTTTTCCTTGCAATTTTTTGTTTGTCTGCACAAAACATTTTTGCGCAGATAAAAGGAAAAGTAACTGCTTATGAATCGCAACAATCTATTGTAGGAAGTACTGTTGAAGTAAAAGGCACCAACAAAAAAACAGTAACAGATGAAACAGGTGCCTTTGTAATCAATGCATCAAAAAAAGATATTCTTGTTGTAACCAGCGTAGGTTATGTGCCACAAGAAGTAAAAGCAAGCAACGCTGCTAATATTGCGTTGCAAACAGATAATAAAAATTTAAGCGAAGTAGTAGTTACGGCTTTGGGTATTAAAAGAGAAGAAAAATCATTGGGTTTTGCTGTTCAAAAACTGGGTGAAAATGATGTAAAAGATGCCAAAACCAATAACTGGGTTAATAGCCTTGCCGGTAAAGTAGCCGGTCTAAATATACAGGGAACAGGCTCGGGCCCTGTAGGTTCTTCACGTATTACATTAAGGGGTGAATATTCATTAAACCTAGATAATAACCAGGCATTGATAATTTTAGATGGTGTGCCGGTAAGCAGCAAAATAACAGGTACCGGTTTTAAGGCACATCTTGGCGCAGATAACCCCGTAGATTATGGGTCAGACGTATCGGATATTAACCCAGATGATATAGAGAATGTATCTGTATTGAAAGGCCCTGGTGCTACCGCATTATATGGTAGCCGGGCTGCCGGTGGTGCCATCATTATTACAACTAAGTCTGGTCAAAAAAAGGGTAAAGGCATTGGCATTACTTTTAACAGCAACATTAGTTTTGACCAGGTAAACCGTTATCCTGATTACCAATTTGAATATGGTGAAGGCAGAACTGATAAATATTATTCATACCTGAATAGCGCTGATGGTGCAAACACCAGTACCAATGTAGCTGCAGGGCGTGCTTGGGGACCAAAATTTGCCGGACAAAACTATTTTCAATACAACCCAAATGCTGCTGATGGCAAGCCTACTGAAAGAACACCTTGGGTTGCCGATAAAAATTACATCTCCGGTTTTTTTAGAACCGGCTCTACGGTTACCAACAGTATTGCTTTAGAAGGAGGAACTGACAAAGGTTCGGCTCGATTATCATTATCGCATTTAAAAAATAAATACATACTTGAAAATACAGGTTATGAAAGATTGAACGCTGCCCTTTCATTTAACCAAACTATTTCTGATAGAATAAAAATAAACGGTAAAGTAAACTATACAAACAAAACGAGTGACAACTTACCTGCTGCCGGTTACAACAACCAAACCATCATGTATTTTTTAATTTTAGGCACTACACCTAATATAAAACCTGAATGGTTTAAACCTTATTGGCAACCAGGCCAGGTAGGCATACAACAAAAAAATCCTTTTAACCCAGGGCCAGATAACCCTTATATAGATTTATATGAGAACACCAATAAAATAAATAAACATGGTGTGGTGGGTAATATTTCAGTTAACTATCAGGTGGCTAAAAACCTGGATGTAATGGTAAGATCTGGTATGGATTTTTCATACGAGTTTAGATCTCAACAAAGACCATTCAGCTTAACCAAATTCCCTAGAGGAAGCTATCGTGAACAGAAAGTTTTTAACTATGAAGTAAATACAGATGTGCTGGCTACCTATAAAAATAAAATAAACAACAACCTTAATTATTCTGTGGCTGCAGGTGCAAATGCAAGGAGACAAAAATCTGATTTCAACGGAACCTATGCTGATCAGTTATCGCAGCCTAGTATCTATCAAATTTCAAATAGTTTAGACCCTGCAGTATCTGATTTATCAAGAACAGAAAGGGCGGTGAACAGTGTTTACAGCTCAGCTCAATTGGCTTTTAAAGAAAGAATTTATTTAGATATTACAGGTAGAAATGATTGGTCAAGCACCTTACCGGCTAGCAACAATTCATTTTTCTATCCATCTGTAAGCACAAGTTTTTTATTAACCGAAATATTTGATTTACCGCAGGCTATCTCATTTGCTAAAGCAAGGCTATCCTATGCGCAGGTTGGGAACGATACAGATCCCTATCAAACAGATAAATATTATGACAGAATTTATGGCAATAGTTTTACCAATCCGAACACATTATTTAATTCAAATTTAAAGCCTGAAATAACGTACAGCTATGAAGCTGGCTTGGACCTTCGGTTT
>JANPJW010000137.1:0-15317 GCA_031425715.1 Chitinophagaceae bacterium
ACAAAATAAGCAGACTCAAATATTGTAAAAGCGATGGAGTAAATTACACCAAAACAAAACTCACAACATGACCCCTAAATCCAGTTTCCTGCTTGCTGCATGCACCCTTTTTACTGCCACCATTGCAGCACAAAATATAAAACAGGTACAGCAACTGGCTTATGCCGATTCGCTCAAAATGGTAGAGATGTACAAAGATCTTCACCAGCACCCGGAACTGGCATTTATGGAAGTGCGCACCTCGGGTATTGTGGCCAAAGAACTAAAGGCCTTGGGATACGAAGTAATAACCGGTATTGCCAAAACCGGTGTAGTGGGCATCCTGAAAAATGGGGCAGGCCCGGTGGTAATGTATCGGGCAGATATGGATTGCAATGCAGTAAAAGAAATAACGGGTTTGCCTTATGCCAGCACGCAGACCATGAAAAAAGAAGACGGGGCGGAAGTACCGGTGATGCATGCCTGTGGGCACGACGCACATGTAACCTGGCTGCTGGGCATAGCCCGTATGATGACGACGATGAAAGATAAATGGAAAGGTACA
Organism: Chitinophagaceae bacterium; assembly: GCA_031425715.1. Lineage (GTDB taxonomy): Bacteria > Bacteroidota > Bacteroidia > Chitinophagales > Chitinophagaceae > Ferruginibacter. The sequence goes on from JANPJW010000137.1 coordinate 545, forward strand.
TTGGTAATGCTTGCACAGCCAGCCGAAGAAACCATGCAGGGTGCAAAAGGAATGTTGAACGATAAGATGTATGAAAGAGGTGTACCCGTTCCTGACTACCTGATAGGGCTGCATACCTGGCCCATAGCCACCGGCAGCATTGTAAACGGCAGCGGCGAGAGAGCTGCCGGCAGCGATCAGTTAGATGTAACCTTTTATGGAGTTGGCGGCCATGGCTCTACGCCGGAAGTTACCAAAGACCCCATCGTGATGGCAGCAAGCGCCATCATGCAATATCAAACCATCATCAGCAGGCAGATAGGTGCGCAGGATGCGGCAGTGCTTACCGTAGGAGCTATTTATGCTGGGGTAGACAATAATGTGATTCCAGCATCCGCCGTTGTGAAATTGAATCTGCGTTGGTTCACGGAAAAAACAAGAAATATTTTGCTGGATGGCATCAAAAGAATCAACGAAGGGATTGCTGTTGCCAACGGGTTGCCCAAGGAAAATTATCCGGTTACCTTGATGAAGAGCAGTGTTTTTCCGCAGGTGAACAAAGCTGCGGTGGCCGATAGAGTGAACAAGGCCCTGGCCAACGTAATTGCACCGGGCAAGATCATCACCAACACACCTGCCATCATGGGCTCCGAAGATTTTAACCACCTGGTATTGCCCAATAGCAAAACCGTTTGCGATTATATCTGGATTGGCAGTGCCGAACCAGCCCTGTATGCAAGTGCACAGCGGGAGGGAAAAAAATCTCCATTCTACAACCACAATGGAAACTACCAGGTAGACCTTGCAGCCATACCGCTGGGTGCGGTAGTTGGGGCCACTGCGTTGTTGGAATTGTTCAGAAAGTGAAAGGTGAAAGGTGAAAGGTCAAAGCCTGCCCCTACATTGGGTAGGGGGTGAAAGGTCAAAGGTCAAAAGTGAAAGGTCAAATCGTTGCAAGGTATTTACATATTGTCGTGGAGGCATTGCTCATTGCCAATTGCCTATTGCCTATTGCTTATTGCTCATTGCTTATTGCTTATTGCTCATTGACCCTTACCCATTCATATGCCTGTAGCCAATTGTAAAACTCTTCGGTTTTATCTGTGTTCACTTTAAACCAAACTGCATTTCTCTCATCATTGGTATTCATTAAAACCAACCGGCTCACTATCATGGTATAATTATTTGCCAGTAATTGTTTAAAAAGGGGCACGTAGCGCTCACTAAAAAAACCTTTGCCATTTTCTTCGAGGCTATTGATCAACAGTTGAAGCCTTAGATCAAATTTTTCGATAGCTGTTTTTGTAAGGCTTTTCATCGCAGAGTCTTTGTCCAGGGCAGAAGACATGGTAAACAACATTTCCTGCATGCTTAAATTGTCAGGTTGGCTTTTAGTTTTTGCGCCTGCCAACATAGAGGCATCTACAGTGATGGTGGTATTGTTGCCAGCTATTTTCAAGTTTCCATCCATGAGCTGCATCAGATTTTTAAAACTTTCCGCCGATCTGTCTGATTGCGGTTCCAACACCAGGTGCAGGATACCAGCCAATATCGATGCGATTTTGTTGGTTGGTCGGAGCAATTCTGCCGTACGAAAATAACTGGAGGAATGAAAAGGATTGGCTAATAAAGCCTTTTGCAGGCATTCATAAGCTTTGCCTGTTTCATTCATGGTTGTGTAAGTCATCGCTTTATTGAAGTTGAGCAAAAAATAATTCGGATACTTTTTCAGACCGGTGTTGTAAACTTTGATGGCTTCCGTTGGTTTGCCTAACACATCTAAAGCACTCCCATACTGCACGTACACTGCTTTCAATAAAGTCGACGTGGGATAATTTTTAATAAGCTGTTTAGATATGTCGATACATTGCTGGTGCTTGTTGAGTTTAAAAAGTGTGAAACTTTTTTCGTAGAGCGCATCTGCATAGCCTGGGGATTCTGCCAGCGCCGAATCATATTTTGAAATGGCTTTTTCAAATAAGCCCCTGTCATGCAGAGCCACCCCTTCTGCAAGCAATAATTTTGCCTGCTCATTTTGAGCAAAGCCGATCCCGTAAAAAATTGTCAGAACAGCTACCAGTACATAATTTTTCATGATGCAGTTTAGTGCTATTTCCCAATATAACCATGCGCTCACTGTTAAGCCTTTCTACACAATTGGTAAATGTTTTACGGTATCGTTTTATAGAATTACTTACGCAGTTAAGTTCTAAAAAAATACCATATTTACAGTTCAATAATTTTTATGGCACAAACCGCAAAATCTATCAGGCCTTTTATTGGCGCAAAAGATTACAAAAGCTCCAGGCAATTTTACCAAGACCTCGGTTTTGTGGAGTCGGTGCTTTCACCTAACATGTCTTACTTCAGCGTGCAAGATGGCATTGGATTTTACCTGCAGGATGCATATGTGAAAGATTGGATTGACAACAGCATGATTTTTTTAGAAGTAGCCAACCTAGAGGAATATTATGAAGCATTGCTAAAACTGTCCTTACCGGAAAAATACGAAGGCGTAAGGTTGGTACCCATTCGCAAAGAGGAGTGGGGAAAGGAATGTTTTTGACACGACCCCGCCGGCGTACTTTGGCATTTTGGCCAGTTTTATTGATGGTTGCTGGGTGAAAGCCAGATCTTGCAATCACCATCGGGATGATACACTAAAGCTGTTTGAAATCTTTTTTATTTGGGTAAAAACGGATAGGATGCCCGCAACTAATTAATTTCATCTTTGTAATTTTACCGAAAAAGTTTGTTGCCCAGGGGCAATAATAAACACACGATGAAAGTATTGTTGGCAGAAGATGATCCCCATGTGGCTGATATCATTAACAGGGGACTTACCGAAAATGGCTACCAGCTTAGCGTAGCACCCGATGGAAACATTGCCTTACAAATGGCTACCTTGCACCAGTTTGATGTAATCATCCTGGATATTATGTTGCCCGGCATTAATGGAATTGAAGTATGTAACCGGCTACGCAATGACAAAATTAATACGCCCATTCTATTTCTTACAGCATTGGGCACTACCGAAAATATTGTGGCAGGTTTAAACGCAGGCGGTGATGACTACCTCGTAAAGCCCTTTAAGTTTGCAGAATTAGAGGCACGCCTCAAATCGTTGAACAGGCGCAGGTCTATGTTGATAGTAGAAGATGAAGATATTTATGAATTAGAAAATATCAGCGTCCATTTTAAATCAAAACTAATATACGTAGATAATAAGGCAGTTACCCTAACCTCTACGGAGTTCAGGCTGCTGGAATTTTTTGTGCGCAATAAAAACCGGGTTCTTTCCCGAATGGAAATTCTTGAAAAAGTGTGGGGAGTAGATTTTAACATGGGCACCAATGTGGTAGATGTGTATGTAAATTATCTTAGAAAAAAGTTGGGTGCCCATTCAGATAAAAAACTAATTCAAACCGTAGTTGGCATGGGCTACATGCTAAAAGTTTAAGGAGCAGCCGATGAAAATCCAAACAAAGACCACCATACTTTTTACCATTCTTACCGGTGCCATCTTCCTGCTGCTGAACATTACGGTGTACTTTTTTATCCGCTCTTTTGTAAACAATGATTTTCACAAGCGGCTTGAACTAAGAACCCGGCTGTATGCAAAAATAACCTTTGACCCGGGCGATAAAACGACAGAAGCCTTTCGGGAAATTCAAAAACAATACCTGGAAACTTTGCCCAAAGAAGAAGGTTATATCATGCGGGCAGATACCATTGATTTTAAAAGCAGGGGTTTTGTAAACGGCCAGGTACCCGCTTCATTTTTGAGAGAAGTAATGACCCGGAAAGGTCAAACGGTGTTTTACGAAAAACGTTTTCGCCATTTCGCCGGCATCCTCCATAGCGACAAAAACAGTTCCTGGCTAGTCATAAAATCCGCGGACAATGAATACGGCAGCGATGTGATGCGGCAATTGCGTATCCTCAAACTGTTGTCGCTCCTCGGTTCCATTGTACTCATTTACAGCATCGGTATATACTTTTCTAAAAAAACCTTTAAGCCCATCCGGGATATCATCAACAAAGTAAAACAGATTACAGAGGCTAATCTCCATTTGCGATTACAGGAAAAGACCGGCGCAGATGAGCTCACCGAGCTGACCGGCACATTCAATGAAATGCTCAACCGGCTTGAAACCGCCTTTGAAACCCAAAACAATTTTATAAGCAACGCATCGCATGAACTGCGTACGCCACTTACCGCCATTACCGGTGAGGCCGACTTCGCTTTATCTAAGCGGCGCACCGTGGAGGAATACCAGCAAAGCCTTCAGCATATTATTCAACATTCCGAAAAATTGAAGGAGCTTACCAGTGGCCTGCTGGCACTGGCTCAAACCGGGTTCGACGGAAAAAAGCAAAGCTGGGAAACCCTCCGGTTAGACGAACTCCTGTTTGAGGTAAAAGCAAATTGCGATGCAATTTTACCCGGAAACAATGTGCAGGTAAACATTGAGGCTATGCCCGAAGAAGAAGAAAATACGTCGGTGCGGGGCAACTATGACCTCCTGAAAATAGCCATCGGTAATATTTTGATCAATGCATGCAAGTATTCTTCTAACAAGCCTGTAACCGTGCAGTTGCTGTTTCGCAAAAGAAACGTGGTGATTACCATTACTGACAGCGGCATAGGCATACCAAAAGATGAACTCAAAAATATTTTCGATCCTTTTTTCAGGGCTTCTAATGCAAAGGGCTATGACGGCTTCGGGATTGGCATGCCGCTATCGAAAAATATCGTCAGGTTACACAAGGGTAACATTTATGTAGATTCTGTGGTAAACCAGGGAACCATAGTTGAAATTTATTTGCCCCTGGACTAACACATTAGAGGCATGGTTCGTAGTGTTTCTAATATGGAGCAGGTTTTCTAATCTTTTTCTAATCACATTCTAACAGGATTTTCAATTTAAATTTAGCCCATCTTAATGTGGAGGTTGCAGCTTTGTGTTATCAAAAAACGCAACGTTATGACCAACATTTTAGTTCCCACCGATTTTACTCCCGCCTCGCTTCACACGGCAGAACTTGCTTTAAAAGAAGCCGGAGACAGCAACGTAAACATTATTCTTTTTCATGCCTTTGAACTTCCGGATTCTGCCTTTGACCTGATTCGTACCGGTTACCGGGAACCGGCACAGGAACTGATGAGCGAGCCATTCAGACAGGCCTGCCGCCAGCTCAAAACTGAATACCCACGTCAACTGGGTAAAATAATGGTGCGCTGCATGAATGGCAATACAAAAGCCCTGTTTAGAAATTTTGCCGATGCCAATGACATCGACCTCATCTTCTGCCCCGAAAGTTATACTTACACCAAAATCCATCAGCGCAGTTTAAATCCGCAACCTTTTTTTAAGAAGAGTGGTATCCCTCATTTAAGAAAAGCCAGCAGAGATTTTGTGCCAGCATTCAGCAACACACATATTGTAGCTGTACCCCAGCCAATCACTGCCTCCTAGGCCCGGCGAAGGTTCCAGTTATCAGGAGAGATTTAAAACAACTAGTTATGCTACTCAAGAGTAAGATCCCATTTAAATATGTGTTCGGAAAAATAAAGTACGAGATCATTATCATCATGATCTATGCAACCGTGGTAACAGTGTTGTACAAAACATTTAACCTTACACATATTTCCATCCCGCTTTCTGTGCCTGCCATACTGGGAACCGTACTTTCCTTGCTGCTGGGTTTCAGAAGTAACCAGGCCTACGACCGCTGGTGGGAAGCCAGGCATATATGGGGCGCCATCGTAAACGACTCCCGCACACTATCCCGGCAGATCAATTCTTTTACACCCCTGAGTTACGAAAGCGATGCCATCGAGCGTTTTAGGCAAAGGGTGATTAAAAGACAGATAGCCTGGTGTTATAGCCTGGGCAGGCATTTGCGCAAGCAAAACAGTTTAAAAGGGCTGGACAAATACCTGGATAAAAGGGAAGTAGATCATCTCAAAAAAATAGACAATGTGCCGGCTGCCATGCTGGAAATGATGGGTCGGGATATACAACTTGCCCTGGAAGAGGGCTGGATCAATCGCTTTCAACAGGTAGAACTGGATCGAACAATCTCCCGGCTCTGCGATGCAATGGGAAAGTGCGAACGCATTAAAAACACCATCTTCCCGGTTACCTACAGTCTGTACATTCACCTGGCCATGATGCTGTTTATAATACTTCTACCCTTTGGTCTTCTTGAATACATGGGTGCCTTTGAAGCTCCATTGGTGGTAGCCATTTCTGCCTGCTTTTTACTGATAGAAAAAATGGCGATTCACTTGCAGGATCCTTTTGAGAATAAACCTACAGACACGCCTGTAACACAAATTGCGCAGCAAATAGAAAAAACACTTGAGCAACTGAACGGCTTCAACTTTTCCGCAACAGAAAAAAGTACCATACCCATTTATAGCCATCACGAGGAACAACATAAAGTGGTTCCGTTTAAGCCTCATCCGCAGGCTGTGCAAGATGATGCCTATGAAGACGGCTTGGCCTATGAACACAAAACGGGGATATCGTACTATGTCCTCTAATAGTTGGTGGTTTGGCGTAGTGCTTCCATGATTCAGGAAAGCACTACGTTTTTTTAATGTTACCGTCACAAAAAAATGGGTGCTTCATGGTTTCAAATATTAAAACCCTATTTTGCACCCTTTATTTTTTGTACCATTAAAAAACAAAACTAACATGCAAGTGAAGCAAAAATTTACTGCTATCGCAGTGTCTATCCTAATGTGCAGCACGTCTGCGTTTGCGCAAAGCGAAAAACCAAATGTGGCCAGGATCAACCCGCTCGGGGCCTTGGTAGGGCTTGGTAGCCTATCTTACGAGAGAGCTTTTTCTGACAAAAGTTCTTTTGTAATTTCCCCAACATTCGGTTTTTTTAAAAGTGATGGCGACAAGCTTAGTCTTTTTGGGGCCGCCGCAGAATACCGGTATTATTTTACAGGTCTGGCTCCCGAAGGTACTTATGTGGCTCCCGGCATAGGTGGTGTTGTGGGTACCATAAAAAACGATGCTGGTGAAAGGGCAGATTTACGGGGCATTTCCGCAAAACTCGTAATAGGCCACCAGTGGATCTGGAACGGCGGTTTTACTGTTGATCTAAATGGAGGAATTTCATACATCAACCTTAAAGCAAAAGAGGGTAGCTCATCCTCTTTTAATGACAGTGATGCGCTCAGTGGTATTTTACCGGCACTTTCTGTAGGCATCGGGTACAATTTCTAAATCACATTTACGCGGCAGCATAAAAATGAGGAGGCTTCGGGCCTCCTCTTTTTTATGTCACAAATTGTTTCCTGCATTCTTTCGCCGGGAGAACGTTCAATCAAAAATTGACATTCCCTGGTACAGCCCGCAAGTCAGGATATTTCATCTCCGTTTTTTGTTAGATGGTCTTTAATTAAACACGGCAGTTAAAAACTAAGTAATTATTTTACATTGCAGCATGCATAAAAAAATACTTTTATTGGGTAGTGGCGAACTGGGTAAAGAACTAGTGATTGCATTGAAGCGTTTAGGACAAACCGTTATTGCTGCAGACAGCTATGCAGGCGCACCCGCCATGCAGGTGGCAGATGGTTTTGAAGTTCTGGATATGTTGAACGCAGCAGCACTGGACGCCGTGGTAGCCAAACACAAGCCTGATCTCATTGTGCCGGAAATCGAAGCCATTCGCACAGAACGATTTTACGGTTACGAAGAGCAAGACATCCAGGTGATACCGAGTGCAAGGGCCGCCAATTTTACTATGAACAGGAAATTAATCCGGGATCTGGCAAGCAAGGAACTGGGGCTTCAAACTGCCAGGTATTTGTATGCCACCAGCTTTGAAGAATTTACCCAGGCCGTTGATTCAATAGGCTTACCCTGCGTGGTAAAACCCCTCATGTCCAGCAGCGGCAAGGGGCAGTCGGTTTTAAAAATACTGGACGATCAGCAGCAGGTTTGGGACTATGCCATCAACAATTCCAGGGGTGATATAAAGGAAGTAATCATAGAAGAATTTATTTCTTTTGAAACAGAGATTACGCTGCTGACCGTAACTCAGAATAATGGGCCCACTTTATTTTGCCCACCCATAGGCCACCGGCAGGAGCGTGGCGATTACCAGGAAAGCTGGCAACCAGTAGCCATCAGCGAAGAAGCTCTGGCTCATGCTTGCAATATGGCCGCTAAAGTAACAGCAGCATTAACAGGCGCAGGCATTTGGGGCGTAGAATTTTTTCTCAGCAACAACGGAGTATATTTTTCTGAACTGAGTCCACGGCCACATGATACCGGCATGGTGACACTTGCGGGTACACAAAATTTATCGCAGTTTGAATTGCATGCAAGAGCCATTTTGGGCTTGCCAATTCCTTCCATAACATTGGAAAGGGCAGGAGCCACTGCGGTGATATTGGCTGATAAAACCAGCGACGAATTCTATATAACTGGAATTGAGAAGGCGTTAGAAGTTGCGCAAACCGATGTGCGCATTTTTGGGAAACCCAGTACAAGACCGTATCGCCGTATGGGCGTTGCGCTGGCTTACGACCATACGGATGCTGATATGGATGCTTTGCGCAAAAAAGCTCAGCTGGCATCTGATTGCATTCATATTGCCTAAAGCAAGAAAAAATAGGAGCCGTCTTCATTACAATTCCAACTGCTAAGCAGCAACTTTACGAAATCAGTCACAATCCGGTCACCCATCCAGCATCCTGCTAACTCTGTTCTGTAAAAGAGACGGTTGCTCCCAAGGCATAAGGCGCTCAAAAATAAATAGCAGAATATCCAAGAGTTCCTTAACTTTGAAAAGCAAAGTACTTTCAGTCTACCGTTTTGAATCGTTTTTAGGATAGCGATAAGCGACCAAACTCACAATGATTTGGAAGTGTACTTCAAAAAATATTCAACTGACAGCTAAGGCGAGTGGGATGCCTGCGTACGTAATATGTTTAAAGAAATAACCTGCCGAAACCGACCCTTCAATTTTGTTTGATTGACTGGGTAAATGATACTTTTTTTAACCAATAATAAAACATTCTCAAATGGTACTGCAAAACAAACGACTCATCTTCATCCTTGCCAGCATTGTATTCATTTTACTCATCCCTTTTGTGGCGATGCAGTTTACCAATGAGGTAAACTGGTCAGCATTTGATTTCTTAGCCATGGGAGCACTTTTAGTTAGCACAGGACTAGTGTGTGAGTTTGTGCTGCGAAAAGTTAAAAAAATTGAATACCGTATCGCTCTATGTGGAGTGATACTGGTAGTACTTTTCCTTATTTGGGCAGAACTGGCTGTGGGAATTTTCGGTAGCCCCTTTGCCGGTTCCTGACCAACAAAACAAAGTTTTGGTAGCAGCGGAAGGAGCGCATCGCTGTGAGTTCCTTTAACGTTAAAAATTAACCAGCCCGGTCTATACAAAATGATATTCATCCGCATCGTAACGTAACTTTGCCAACATCATAAAAATTAAAAAATGGAAAAAGCGATACTGGCCGGGGGATGTTTTTGGGGTGTAGAAGAACTCATCCGAAATTTACCCGGCGTACAATCTACTGTAGTCGGTTATACTGGTGGAGATGTGCCCAATGCCACCTATAGAAATCATGGCACGCACGCCGAAGGCATAGAGGTTGTGTTCGATCCGGCAATATTATCATACAGAAGCCTGCTCGAATTCTTTTTTAAAATTCATGACCCCACAACATTGAACAGGCAGGGAAACGATCGTGGACTATCTTATCGCTCCGCTATTTTTTATGCCGATGAAATTCAGAAAGAAACAGCGGAGGTTTTGATAAAAGAAATGGAAGCCTCCAAAAAATGGCCGGGAGCGATCGTTACCGCTATTGAGCCTGCCAGCGATTTCTGGAATGCAGAAGAAGAACATCAGAACTATCTTCAAAAAAATCCCTATGGATATACTTGTCATTTTTTAAGACCTGAGTGGAAGTTGGCATAACAAAAAAATTCATTTAAGTTTTTCCATAAAAAAAGTGGCCCGTCACCGGGCCACTTTTCAATTATAGTAGAATGAATCAGCCCAAATCAAACCTATCCAAATTCATCACTTTTACCCAGGCTGCTACAAAATCATTTACAAACTTTTCCTGTGCATCTTCGCAAGCGTACACTTCCGAAATACCACGCAGCTCAGAGTTAGATCCAAAGATCAGGTCTACCCGGCTGGCAGTCCATCTCAATTTCCCTGTCTTGCGATCAATTCCTTCAAAATTTTCTTTAGAACCTTCAGCTGCTCTCCACGTAGTGCCAAAGTCTATCAGGTTCACAAAGAAATCGTTGGTCAATGTTTCAGGTCTTTCTGTAAATACACCCAACTTAGTTCCGCCAAAGTTGGTGTTCAACACCCGCATACCGCCCACTAAAACCGTTAACTCCGGCGCACTCAATGTCATCAACTGAGCTTTGTCAACCAGTGTTTCTTCCGGCGAAAAGTTTAATCGCTGTTTAGCATAGTTACGGAAACCATCAGCTTGTGGCTCCAGTACTGCAAAAGAATCTACATCCGTTTGTTCTGCCGTGGCATCGGTTCTTCCTCCATGGAACGGAACCGTAATTTCATGACCAGCATTTTTTGCCGCCTGTTCTATACCGGCGTTACCGCCCAGTACAATCAGGTCTGCAATGGATACTTTTTTAGCTAAAGAGGCCTGGATGTTTTCGTATACATTCAACACTTTTTGCAACTGAACCGGGTTGTTTACTTCCCAATACTTCTGAGGTGCCAACCGGATACGTGCGCCATTGGCACCACCCCGTTTGTCGCCACCACGAAACGTAGAAGCAGACGCCCATGCAGTAGAAACCAATTCTCCAACCGTAAGGCCTGAAGCAAGGATATGTTTTTTCAGTTCAGCAACGTCTTCATCGTTGATTGGCTCTGCAGTTGCTTCTGGGAGTGGATCCTGCCAGATCAAAACTTCTGATGGCACTTCTTTACCCAGGTAGCGAACTCTTGGGCCCATATCCCTGTGCGTTAGTTTGAACCAGGCACGGGCAAATGCATCGTTGAACTCCTCTGGATTTTCTAAAAAGCGACGGGATATCTTTTCGTACGCAGGGTCTATTCTTAATGCAATATCCGTTGTTAGCATGGCTGGCTGGTGCTTTTTGTTAGCATCAAAAGCATCCGGAATAAGACCGGCACCGGAGTCACCTTTTGGTTTCCATTGCTTTGCACCTGCAGGACTTTCAGTAAGTTCCCAATCAAACGCAAACAGGTTTTCAAAATAGTGATTGCTCCATTTGGTGGGCGTTTGGCTCCAGGTAACTTCCAGGCCACTTGTAATGGTATCTGCACCATGACCTTTACCGAAGGTATTTTTCCAACCCATGTTCTGCTCTTCAATACCGGCACCAGCAGGCTCAGAGGAAACATATTTTCCAGGATCAGCTGCACCGTGTGCCTTACCCAGGGTGTGGCCACCCGCAATGAGGGCAACGGTTTCTTCGTCATTCATAGCCATACGGGCAAAGGTTTCCCGGATGTCTTTGGCAGAAGCCAATGGATCAGGATTTCCGTTAGGCCCTTCAGGATTTACATAGATCAAACCCATTTGTACAGCTGCCAGAGGCGCCTCTAACTGGCGATCAGCGGTGTAGCGTTTGTCGCCCAACCACTCTCTTTCTGAACCCCAGTAAATATCTTCTGCCGGCTCCCACACATCTTCTCTGCCACCGGCAAAACCAAATGTTTTAAACCCCGCAGATTCCAAAGCAACATTACCAGCCAGTATCATCAGATCTGCCCAGGATATCTTTTTTCCATATTTCTTTTTGAGTGGCCAAAGCAACAGCCTGGCTTTATCGAGATTGGCATTATCGGGCCAACTGTTTAAGGGCGCAAAACGTTGCGTGCCATAACCAGCTCCACCACGCCCATCCTGAATGCGATAAGTTCCTGCACTATGCCATGCCATGCGGATGAACAAGCCTGCATAACTCCCAAAATCTGCCGGCCACCAATCCTGCGATGTAGTCATTAACTCCATGATGTCTTGCTTCAACGCATCAAGATCAAGACTTTTAAATGCGGTTGCATAATTAAAGTCCTTGTCCATTGGGTTAGACAAAGATGAATGTTGGCGAAGCACATTTAAATTAAGTTGGTTCGGCCACCAGTCACGGTTAACCGGGCCACGGGCCTTCGGCATTTTTAGCGATGCTCCGCTAAAGGGACATTTTTGCGCATCGCCCGAGCTAAGCCCGTCATGGGGATTTGTATTGTCGTTGAGGTCCAACGCATTCGTGGTTGGTTCGAGTTGTGTTGCCATAATGCTAGGTTTTATTTTGTAATGAGCGAATTTACGCAGCCCTTAGTTATAATCCTTATTTATATAATGAATGAAGTCATAGTCAAAAACTATAATGGTACCTATCATCAAAACTTATTCACCTAAAGCAACATTCCAATACTTTTTGATAAATATCGACGTCAAGGCGATACGACCTCTCAGTGGTTCTGTCTGCCAAAAGGAAGCTACCGGATAAATTAAAAGGATCCACATGTAAGGTTCATTAATCAACATATGAAACGTTTTGGTGCACCCATAAACATTTCTCTTTATATTTCTTTCTGGCACATATCTTGACTTTACATTGCCGCTTTAAATATCTACCTCATCGCTTTTTATAAATCGAGCAACCATGAAAAAATTATTCATCCCAGTCACTGCCATCATCATCTTATTCGCCGGAGTTTCCTCTTGTAAAAAAATTGTTTCTACTTTCTTTAATGGTACGGATGTAACTATCCCGCCGGTAAGCGTAACCGTGCCAACGCTGCTGGCAGTATCCGCCACCGAACAATCTTTTGGCAGCTATACCCAGCAAATAAATTTAGATAGCATCGTACGAGCTAATACTGCCGGCGTATTTGGTGCGAATGCTGTAAGCACCATCAAAATCAAACAGGTAACCATCAGCCTCAGCAATGCAGATGCACTGAACAACTTATCTAATTTTGAAAGCGCAAGAGTTACCTTAAATTCTAACAGCAATCCGGCCACTGCAGATCTTTTTACGGTAACCTTTCCTGATCAAAATACGACCACCTATACCTTCACACCCAGCACCAGCACAGAGTTGCTTCCTTATTTAAAAGGGAACTCGATCACCTACACCGTGTACGGCAAAAACCGCCGCATTACAAGTAAGCCCTTGCAGATGCAGGTTAGCGTAACCTTAAGAGCAAATTAAAAAGAGGGTTTCGCTGGCAGTTTGCCTCACACATTCATTTTCTTAAAAACTTGCACACAGCCATTGGGCAGGTGCGACCCCATACCTATATCCAACAATGGAGTCAAAATTCAGCTTGTATGGAATAAGCATGAGCCCTAACTTTAGCCACAGGTTTAGGTAAGGTTGCCTGTTACACTACCCTGCATTCGGCTAACGAAGCCAGTATTTTTTTGGTTCTAGAAGATAGTGTGCAGCGTATCCATTCCGTACATCAAAAAATTTTGTCTCATGCAACACAACCTTCATCCTTGTATTTGGTACAATGGCAATGCCCGGGAAGCGGCCGACTTTTATTGCTCCGTTTTTGGCAATGGAAAGATTACAGTTGATACCCCCATGGTCGTAAATTTTGAACTGGAGGGCCAGCAGTTTATGGGTCTCAATGGAGGGCCGCAGTTCAAACCAAATGCATCTGTTTCCTTTTTTGTTATTTGTGAAACCGATGAGGACATAAACAGCCTTTGGGAAAAATTGTGCTACGACGGTGAGGTGATGATGCCGCTGGATAAATATGATTGGAGTGAACGTTATGGTTTTTTGAAAGACAAATTCGGCTTGTCCTGGCAACTGATGAAGGGCAACTTTAAAGAAGTAAACCAAAAAATAACACCTGGCTTTTTATTTGTGGGCGAAAAGTTTGGAAAGGCAGCAGGGGCTATTCAACTGTATACAAAACTTTTTCCGGGTGCTGAAGTCAATGGTATGTTGCTGTATGGCGACGACGAAGGAAAAGAAGTAGCAGGTACGGTGAAGCATGCGCAGTTTACCCTCGATGGAAAAGTATTTATGGCCATGGATGGTTTTGGCACACATGAATTTGATTTTAATGAAGGCATTTCCATCGTGGTAGAATGCGAAAACCAGGCCGAGATAGATTTTTTCTGGCAAGGACTCACAGCCAATGGCGGCGAAGAAAGCAGGTGTGGCTGGCTGAAAGATCCTTATGGTGTTTCCTGGCAGATTATTCCTACAAAACTAGGGCAGATAATGGCAGGCGAGAACGGCGAACGGGCCATGCAGGCAATGCTAAAAATGAAGAAGCTGGATATAGCTACCCTTGAAAATGCATAACATTATTGGGAGGCGAGGGACTTTCACTATATTTAACCAACAGATTTTTTAACCAAAACAACTAACCTCCCATGCAAACCACCACTGCAGGTAAAGCAACTGTTATGAAAAATAAAATCTTATTTGTGGTGAGCCTGCTATTCGGTCTCCTGTTTATCAACGCCGGGCTGAATAAATTTTTTAATTACATGCCCGTACCCAAGCTTTTGGCCATTAATATTTGGGTGATTGTAGAGAACCGTGCAAATTATCTTCCCATGATAAAATAATCATTGATACAAACCGGGGGTGACAAATTTCAACATGCAACAAAACCAAACCATAGAGATAATTGAGTACACACACGCATTAAAAGATGCCATTAAAACGCTCAATTACGAATGGCTCCAAAAATATTTTGCAATAGAGGAAGGCGACGAACGCTCTCTAAGTGATCCGCAATCGG
>JANPJW010000138.1:0-5532 GCA_031425715.1 Chitinophagaceae bacterium
GGATCGCAATGACGCAACAACTCTTCACCAGTATCAGGATTAACACCTTTTACGGCTTCGATGTCCATTGGGCCTGGCAAATAACGAACGATAGCATCCAATGCAGTTTGTACACCTTTGTTTTTAAAAGATGAACCACACATCATTGGGATGATAGAAATATCAATAGTTGCCTTACGGATAGCTTCATGGATTTCTGTTTCGGTGATCGTGTTAGGATCATCAAAGAATTTTTCTAGAAGTTTCTCATCGTAATCAGCTACAGCTTCGATCAGATGCTGCCTCCACTCGTTTACCTCTTCAATCATATCTTCAGGAATAGGCACTTCGTTGTAAGTCATACCTTGTCCTGCTTCATCCCAAATCATACCCTTCATTGTTACAAGATCAACAACTCCTTTGAAGTTGTCCTCTGCACCAATTGGTAACTGTAAAGGCACGGCTTTAGCACCCAGCATTTCTTTAATTTGTTTCACAACATTTAAGAAATCGGCACCTGCACGATCCATTTTGTTTACAAAACCTACACGTGGTACTTTGTATTTGTTAGCCTGGCGCCAAACGGTTTCACTCTGTGGCTCTACACCAGAAACTGCGCAGAACAGAGCCAATAAACCATCCAACACACGCAGGGAACGTTCTACCTCAACTGTAAAATCCACGTGACCCGGGGTATCAATAATATTGAACTTGTATTGCTTGGTATCGGGAGTTTTTTTGTTTTGCACCATAGGAAAGTTCCAGAAGCAAGTAGTAGCAGCACTGGTGATAGTGATACCTCTTTCTTGTTCCTGCGCCATCCAGTCCATGGTAGCCGCACCATCATGCACCTCACCAATTTTGTGATTCACACCGGTGTAATAAAGAATACGCTCGGTGGTGGTGGTTTTACCCGCATCAATATGCGCCGCAATACCAAAGTTTCGTTGATAACGTAAATCTGCCATTGTAATTTATTGTTTAATTGTTATTTGAATGTGTAACGGTTGAAGCGTAGTGGCCTGGGCCGTTCAACTTGAACCATATTGTTTATTGAGCATAATTTCTCCGTAGCGGGAACCGGCTGTTGCAGCGGGTTCGGGAGACTGTGATATGATTTTTTATGCTCTCATATGATGCTAAATCGTTCAGCGCCTACCAGTAATTGCCGAAGCATTTAGCGGCGCAAAGATAAGGATAATATTTTACCGGGCAATGCTGTTAAACAATGTTTTAAGGGTTTACCAAAGGGGTAACAAAAAAATAAGCCGGTCATGAGACCGGCTTACCCAAATATTATTTAAATCCTTAGATTCTAAAGTGAGCGAATGCTTTGTTCGCCTCAGCCATACGATGGGTATCTTCTTTCTTTTTGTAAGAAGCACCTTCACCTTTGCTAGCTGCTACGATCTCATTGGCTAATTTATCTGCCATGCTGCGACCATTCCTGTCACGGCTGTATTTAACCATCCATTTGATGCTCAAAGATATTTTTCTATCAGGGCGAACCTCAGCAGGAATCTGGAAGGTAGCACCACCAATACGGCGACTTCTAACCTCTACCCCTGGGGTAATGTTAGTCAATGCTTTTTTCCACACTTCATAACCATCTTCGCTGGTAATTTTAGCTACCTTATCAAGAGCATCGTAGAAAATATTGAATGCACCACTTTTTTTACCTTCCCACATAAGGTTATTTACGAAACGGGTAACCAGTTTGTCGTTAAACTTGGGATCTGGTGCTAAAGGAAGTTTCTTTGCTTGTGCTTTACGCATTGTTCTCTATTTTTTAGTCTTAATACTAAAGTCTTAGTATCGAATACTGTTTGTTAGTTATTATTTTTTAGCTCTCTTAGTACCGTACTTACTTCTACTTTGCTTACGATCTTTCACACCGGCAGTATCCAGGCTACCTCGTACAATATGATAACGTACACCTGGTAAATCTTTTACCCTGCCACCTCGGATCAAAACGATACTGTGCTCCTGCAGGTTATGACCTTCCCCTGGAATGTAAGCAATCACTTCTATTTTATTGGTCAAGCGCACTTTGGCCACTTTACGCAATGCAGAGTTAGGCTTTTTAGGCGTTGTAGTATATACCCTGGTACATACTCCACGACGTTGAGGACAAGCGTCAAGAGCTCTTGATTTGCTTTTTGCCTTTATAATTTCTCTTCCTTTTCTTACTAATTGATTAATAGTTGGCATTTAATTGACCTTTTTTTTCGGACGGCGAAGGTAAGTATTATGATTTAATAAAGAAACAGATTTTAAAAAAAAGATTCGATTTTTTTGAAGTTTTCTATAAACACTGTTAGTTCTTGGCTCGTAACCAGGTGAAACCATCCTCCCGCTCATGCCTTAAGCATCCAATTATGGGTATCTTCTCTTTTCCCGTACCGGATATCATCCAGGCGCTTTTTAACTTCCGGGGCGGTTTGCCATGCGTTTACATCAAACTCCATTACATAATCTTTATACCTAAGTTCTTTAATTAGCGAAATTGTAGCCGCTGTGCCTGTGCCAAACACCTCGTACAGCAGGCCGGCCCTGAAGGCGTCTATTACATCATCCAGCGACAAAGGCCTCTCCTCTACATTAAAGCCCATGTCTCTAAGCAGCTGTATCACACTGTCCCGGGTTACGCCGGCTAAAATGGTTCCTTGCTCCAGCGCAGGGGTAATAGCTGTATTCCCAATTATAAAAAATACATTCATGGTGCCGCATTCCTGCACATACTTGTGTTCGAATGCATCTGTCCATAACACCTGGTCGTATCCTTTCTTTTTGGCCTCTGCGGTAGCATACATGGCTGCACCATAATTGCCAGCAGCTTTTGCATACCCCACCCCGCCAGGTACTGCCCTCACATATTGCTCTTCTACATATATACGCATGGGAGCACTGTAGTAAGGCCCGGTAGGGCTCAAAATGATCATGAACTTGTAGTGTTCACTTGGTTTTACACCTATCGTTTCATCGGTAGCAAACATAAATGGTCTTATGTAAAGCGAGTGGTCTTTCTGGGCAGGCACCCAGTTGCTATCCAGTTCTATCAACATCTTCATGCCTTCCATGAAAATATGCTCTGGCACAGCTGGCATTTGCATTCTTGCCGCAGAAATGTTGAACCTTTTAAAATTATCAAGCGGCCGAAAAATATACGCTTCACCTTCTGAATTCTTATAGGCTTTTACGCCCTCAAAAATTGCCTGCCCGTAATGAATAGCCGCCAGCGAAGGCTGCATTAGCAGCGGTTGGTAAGGTTTTATTTCTGGTGTTTTCCATTCTCCATCTTCATAATCTACCTCCAACATGTGATCTGTAAAATATTTTCCGAAGGGGATATTCTCCAGGTTGATGTCCTTTAGTTTACTACGTTCTACTTTGGTAACATTAAAATCGGCAGCTGCAATCATATTCTTTAATTTTACGGCAAAGAAACGAAAAAACAGCCAGTTAAAGCCGTATTTATGAGTTTAGACAATATTCAACTAACCCCTTTTTTGGTTCAAAATTTATATACAAAAACACTGGTTGAGCTGAAGAATGTGCAAGAGCAGTTGCCGACAAAAACTATATCCTCCATTCCATCATTTGGTAAAAATGCAAAGAACATCCTCTTGATGGTAAATGAAACGGAGGCACCTTTTGCTTCCGATGCTGATCTCAATTTGTTGGTAGGTATCTTAACGGCGTGCAAATTATCATTGGCCGATGTTGCCCTGGTAAATTTTCATAATAACGAAGGCCTTACTTATGATCTGCTCGTGGATCAATTTAAGCCGGGCTTTGTAATTCTATTTGGCATATTACCAAAAGACTTATCCTTTCCGCTCCATTTTCCTCACTACCAATTGCAACATTATAACAACCAGACTTTTTTATGTGCTCCGTCTTTAAAAATGCTGGCTGCGGTAACGGCAGAGAAAAAGCAACTTTGGAGCTGCCTGCAAACGTATTTTTTTAAACCATAGTTTTATGACACTACCTTTTATAATATTTGCTACCAACAACCCGCATAAAGCAGACGAGATAAGGCAGGTACTAAAGAGCAGTTTTGCCATCAAAACACTCAAAGATGCAGGTATCGCTATCGATATTCCTGAACCTTATGATACCCTTGAAGAAAATGCCAGGGAAAAGTCTACCGTAATACACAGTCTTACGGGTTCCAACTGTTTTAGTGAAGACACAGGCCTGGAGGTGGATGCTCTGAGCGGCGAGCCAGGCGTGAAAAGTGCACGCTATGCAGGTGAGGACAGTGATGCCACCAAAAACAGGGCAAAGCTTCTCCAGGCATTGAGCCGGATCACTGACCGGCGGGCACAGTTCCGAACAGTGATATCCCTGATACTGGAAGGAAAAGAGTACCAATTTGAGGGGATTTGCAAAGGGATGATTGCCGGGCAGGAAAGCGGCAAAAATGGGTTTGGCTACGATGCCTTGTTTGTGCCGGATGGTGCAGACAAAACTTTTGCGCAAATGACTATGGAAGAAAAGAGTGTGTTCAGCCACAGGCGCAAAGCCACGGAAGCATTTGTTTCATTTTTAAATGCTTACAATGGCGAGAATTAGATTAGAAATACCGGGCCACAAGATTTTTGAAACCAGCATCACCGTTAGAATAACAGATATCAACTATGGCAACCACCTGGGCAACGATGCGTTGGTAGGAATTTTACACGAAGCCCGGGTGCTGTGGCTGCGAAAAGATAATTGTACTGAGCTTAATATTGGTGGCGTTGGTCTTATTATGAGCGACCTTGCTGTG
Source organism: Chitinophagaceae bacterium (assembly GCA_031425715.1). Lineage (GTDB taxonomy): Bacteria > Bacteroidota > Bacteroidia > Chitinophagales > Chitinophagaceae > Ferruginibacter. The sequence goes on from JANPJW010000138.1 coordinate 4,757, forward strand.
GAGTATAAAAATGAATCTTTTGTTGGAGATGAATTAACCATCGCCCTATTTGTGGGGGAGATTACTGCAATGAGCTTTGAACTCTTTTACCAGCTTACCAACCAGGAAAATAAACTGGTAGCAAAAGCTAAAACGGGAATGGTATGCTATAATTATCATGAAAAAAAAGTGGTACCCATGCCGACTGAACTTTTATCAATGTGGGCTTAATGCTTATTGGTCTCCATTCTGCTTTGGTTTTTACAAACGCCCAGCCTCCACGTTCCAAATACGCCAGTTTTCTTCTGCTTGTAAAACCAACATTTCGTACCCATCTTTAATTACTGCTCCCCTGCCCTGCGCTTCTGCCAAAAAACCAGTAAGCTTTGGGCCATAAACGAGGTCAAAAAAATAATGCTGGCTGGTAATAAATTCATAGGGTATTGCTGGCTTTGTACTTTCATTCGGCGCCATACCAAGAGGTGAACAATTTATAACAATAAGATGGTTTGTCATCACTTCCTCTGTAATTGCAGCGTATTGGATGGTATTGTTTTCTGCATCTCCTGTTCTGGATACCAGCGTAAATGGAATAGAGCGTTTGTTTAAAACATATTGCACCGCTTTTGAAGCGCCACCCGTGCCTAGTACGAGTGCTCTCTCATGATGAGGTTTCAGCAAAGGAGCAAAGGATTTTTCAAAACCAACCACATCAGTATTGAACCCTACAAGTTTTTCGCCCTTAAAACGGATGCAATTTACTGCCCCGATTTTCGCTGCCTCGGGGCTCAGTTCAT
>JANPJW010000139.1:0-15578 GCA_031425715.1 Chitinophagaceae bacterium
TAATAGCGCCATTTCTAAATCTTTCCCTGCGAAAACCTTGTGCAAGGCTATTGAGTAAAAGAATAGGTTTGTCGTGCAGGCCTTCCTGCTTTTCAATGGTTTCCTGCACTTCTTCGTAAGTAAAACGATGGTTGCTGTGTATAAGCGTTCTACCAATCCACTTATGTTTTATCTCTCCCCGGTTGCTTATCTGCAAGATCACAGAAAAAGTGTATTTGTCTTCGTTGGGTCTGAGGGAACAAAGCTCGTTGGAAATTTTTTCGGGCAGCATCGGGTTAACTCTGTCTGGCAGGTAAACGCTGGTGGCCCTTGCGTAGGCAGCCTTGTCAAGTATGCTATCTGCTTTTACAAAATGACTCACATCTGCAATGTGAATTCCGATCTCATAATTGCCGTTGTCTAAATTTCGGATAGACAAAGCATCGTCAAAATCTTTGGCATCTGCCGGATCTATAGTGAACGTTAAGATATCCCTGCAATCTTTTCTCTTCTTTTCTTCTTCACGGGTAATTTTTGGAGACAAACCATTGGCTTCGTTCATCACTGCTTCTTCAAAGGAAAGTGGAAAGCCTGCATCAATCAGGATTTCCTTCATGGCCATATCACTTTCATTTTTGGCCGAAAGAACCGTAACTATTTCTCCCTGTGGCTTCTTGTCATTTTTATCCCAACGAATCAGTTTTGCCACAACTCTACTGCCGTCCACTGCCCCGTTTAATTTTTCGGTTGCAATATAAAAATCAGGGATTGGTTTTTCTGACCCGGCAATAAAAAATGCCACGTTCTTATTTATTTGCAAAGTGCCGATAAAATCTGTTTGCTTTCTTTCCATCACGTCTATCACTACACCTTCGCTGCGCTTGCCGGCACCTGTCTCTTTCTCTACCTGCACCCTCACCGTATCTCCGTGAAATGCCTTGCCAAAGTTATGTGGCTTCACCATCACGTCTGTTTCCATATCTTCAATAATGACGAAGCCCATGCCACTGCGACTAATATCCAGCCTTCCTTTTAATATTTTGCTGGAAGAAGATTTTTTATGCTTTGTTTCCGTTTTACTCTTACTCATAGATGTACTGCTTTCCAGGTGTTGAGATTTGTTCTATCGTTACCCGTACTAATTTGCTTTAATTGTTTTACTTTTCCGTTGCAATGTACGCAATCTATCTGTAAAGCTTACTTTGCTGCCACTTGAGAATCAATGCAGCAGTGCATTTTTAAACTTCATAAAGATCGCAAAACACCCCAATTGAAAATTATCACTAAAACAATATGGATACTTAGCCTCGTTAGCCTGTTTACCGATATGGCTAGTGAAATGCTCTATCCAATCATGCCCTTGTTTTTGCAGCAGATAGGCTACACTGCTCTGTTCATCGGTATCCTGGAGGGCTTTGCCGAAGCAACAGCCGGCCTTAGTAAAAGTTATTTTGGAAAACTAAGTGATCGATCAGGCAAGCGATTGCCATTTGTGCAACTGGGTTATGGCCTAAGTGCTGTTAGCAAACCCATGCTTGCATTTTTTTTACATCCCCTGTGGATTTTTTCATCACGAGCCGTCGATCGTTTGGGAAAAGGTATCAGAACCGGCGCCAGGGATGCGTTGCTAAGCGACGAAAGTACCGCCGCCACCAAAGCCACTGTTTTTGGTTTTCACAGAAGCCTGGACACCCTGGGCGCTGTACTCGGCCCCGCTTTTGCCCTTCTTTTTTTGTATTTCTACCCGGGCAACTACCGGGCGCTATTTTTAATAGCTTTTGTTCCTGGTTGCCTCGCTGTTATCTGTACATTGATCATTCGGGAGAAAAAAAAGCCAGCTACCACCGGCTCCACGGTTACAAAAGTTTCCTTGTTTTCTTTTGCTTCGTATTGGAAAGAAAGCCCCCCAGCCTATAAAAAATTACTCATAGGATTGTTACTGTTTGCAGTGGTAAATAGCTCTGACGTTTTCCTGTTGCTAAAAATGAAAGAAGCCGCTGTGCCGGATGTTCATATCATAGCCCTGTACATTTTTTACAATTTGGTTTATGCAATGGCAGCTTATCCTTTTGGTATATTGGCAGATCGCTGGAGTTTTAAAAAGCTTTTTATACTGGGGCTTTTCCTTTTTGCAATGGTGTATGCCGGCTTTGCTTTTGCAAACCAGGTATGGATGTTTATCCTGCTTTTATTTTTGTATGGTCTTTATGCAGCGGCCACAGAAGGCGTAGCCAAAGCCTGGATAAGCAACATCAGCAACAAAGAAGATACCGCTACGGCTATTGGTACTTACAGCGGCTTTCAAAGCATTGCAGCATTGATAGCCAGTTCTGCCGGAGGATTGATTTGGTATTACTTTGGTTCGATGTTCACATTTGCAATAGCGGTTGGGGTAACGCTGATGGTAATAATGTATTTGTTTAATACCCGCATTGCAGAAGCAAACAATATCAAAACAACGATTAATTAAAATAGCTGTTCCTTTTGTTTCTTTACTTTTATTAAAACTAAGTTTATGTATCAATACGACACTGTGGTGGGCGCCCTCAAAGGCTTGAGAGACCGGGGTTACCAATTGGATTTTAACCTGGCTTTTGACAAACTAATTTGTGCTCAAAATAATCAATGCCTCAACCCCGCCGAGTTTGAGATAACCGAAGTTTACCGGTTCGAAGGCGACACCAATCCATCTGATGAAGATGTGGTGTATGCTGTAGAGTCCAAAGACGGCAAACTTAAAGGAGTTGTTACCAGCGCCTATGGTTCTTATGCCGATACCGTTTCTACAGAAATGCTACAAAAACTTAGCATACACACACATTAATAAATTGCAATGAACAGAAAGGAATTTTTAAAATTCGGTTCCATTGGCTTGGGCGGGTTGCCATTTTTGTCTTTTGCTCCAGCAGTAGAAAAGCCCCTCGTGATTTCTACCTGGGATGCGGGCAAACAGGTAAACGAAGCCGCATGGAAAATCCTGCATAGCAATGGCAATGCCCTGGACGCTGTGGAAACCGGTGCACGATTCATGGAAAGCCAGTTGGATTGTTGTGTGGGGCTCGGCGGGTATCCTGACAGGGATGGTGTAGTTACCTTGGATGCCAGCATCATGGATCACCAGTTCAACTGCGGATCGGTAGGAGGTTTGGAGCGCATCAAGCATCCTGTATCGGTGGCAAGAAAGATTATGGAAGCGACCCCGCATGTTCTGTTGGTGGGCAAGGGTGCCCAGAACTTTGCTGTGCAAAATGGATTTCCCCTGGAGCGGGAAGAGCTTTCGGAAGATGCTACAAATGCTTACAAAAACTGGCTGCAGGAAAGTAAGTACAACCCGGTAATCAATATTGAAAATCAGCAAGCTCCTCAATCGCCTAAAAAGAATGGCCCCTTTGCGCCAGCATTCTTCGAAGATGGCACAGCCAATCATGATACGATGGGCCTGCTTGCCCTGGATGCGGTCGGCAACCTGGCTGGTGCGGTTACCACCAGCGGTATGGCATTTAAAATTCATGGGCGGGTGGGTGATTCGCCGGTGATAGGTGCTGGTCTTTTTGTAGACAATGAAGTGGGCAGTGCCACCAGCAGCGGTGTGGGCGAAGAGGTAATGCGCATCTGCGGCACACACCTGGTGGTAGAATTTATGCGGCAGGGCTACAGCCCGGAGAAAGCCTGCAAAAAAGCCGTGGAGCGTATTGTAAAAAGAGACCCTGCAAAAGCAAAGACATTACAAGTGGGGTTTATAGCCATGAACAAAAAAGGTATTCATGGAGCTTATGCTATTCAGAAGGGATTTGTGTATGCCGTAAAAAATAATTTGACCGACGCCATTTTCGCTGCCAAATACCTATTATAAATTTGATTGATTGCTTCCCTGCTTACCCACAGCAGGCATTGTATTCCCTGAAGATTCGCAGTATGAATTTTAAATTAGAAATTATTGGTTTTACCATACAAGGCTGTATGACTGCGCAGGCTGCGGGTGCGCATCGCATAGAACTTTGCAATAATGAAGCAGCGGGAGGCACAACGCCCTCCTACGGGTTTATTAAAACTGCAAGGCAAAAATTAAGTATTCCACTTTACCCGATCATTCGCCCCCGTGGTGGAAATTTTTGTTACGGTGAAGATGAAATCAAGATCATGAAAGCAGATATCCTACAGTGCAAAGCATTGGGATGTGACGGAGTGGTGCTGGGTATATTGGATAGCAGCGGGAACGTAGATAAAGAAAAATGTGCAAGGTTGATTTACCTTGCTTACCCGATGGAAGTTACTTTTCACCGTGCTTTTGATGCGGTTACAGACCAGGTAAAATCGCTTGAAGACATTATTTCTCTTGGATGCGAAAGAGTGCTCACTTCCGGCGGCAAAGCATCTGCTGCGGAAGGAACAGCAAACATTGAAGCACTCGTAAAACAGGCCAACGGCCGTATCATCGTCATGCCTGGCAGCGGCATAAGAGCTGCTAATATTTTAGACATTGCCAAAAAAACCGGGGCTACAGAATTTCATTCTTCCGCAAAAATATTTTTGCAAAGCGGGCAGCAAGGTTATGCTGCTGCTGCTTCTGACGCACTCCACAACGTTGGAGTAGATGAAGCTGAAGTAAAAACGATGTTCCAGATTTTATCCGAACACTATGCTTCATAATGTTGGTATCGGGTACAGAATGTTTGTTGATACTAAGAGCAGCAGCATAGCCCTTCACACTAACTGGGTTTAGCATAAAAGCAAACAATTCCCTGCACTCCACATCGTTTTTAACTTTTGTCTTTGTAAAATTCTTTAAAAATGAGCCGCAGGTTTTGATCTCTTGTAAAATAATTGGTTAGCCAATTCACAAAAACGAAGAACCGGTTTTTTACACCGAGGATGAGCATAAGGTGAAGACTCATCCAGATGAACCAGGCAAGAATGCCACCAAAATGGAGTTTGGGTTTTGGTACATCTACCACTGCCAGGTTACGTCCCACAGTGGCCATAGCGCCTTTATCCTTGTATTCGAAATCGAGCAAATGTTTACCATTGCTTTTCATTTCTATTCTTTTCAGATTGTTTACCAGCATATCTGCCTGCTGAATAGCAGCAGGTGCTACCTGAGGGTGCCCGTTTGGGTAAGCGGCTTCTTCTACTGCGGCCACATCACCAATAGCGAATACATTTTCGAAGCCCAGCACTTTACACTGGCGGTCGGTTTTGATACGGTTCCCTCGAGCTATAAGATCCTGATTGATACCTGTTGGAACATTCCCTTTGATGCCAGCCGCCCAAATAACGGTGCCCGACTCCAACGTAGTACCATCTTGCATGGTGGCGGTTTTGCCATCATAATCTTTAATGAGCGTGTTGGTTAAAACATTTACGCCTAGCCGCTCCAGGTATCGCCTGGATTGCTCGCTGCTTTTTTCGCTCATGGATGCCAGCGTTTTACCAGTGCCTTCCAGCAGGTAAATATTCATCTGTGTAAAATCCAGTTCAGGATAATCCTTGGGTAATACAAAACGTTTCATATCTGCCAGAGCCCCGCTCAGTTCCACGCCTGTAGGCCCCCCGCCTACCACCACAATATTCATTAGCCGCTTTAATTGCAGCGGGTCGGTGGTAGAAACGGCATCTTCAAAATTGTGCAAAATTCTGTGGCGGAGTTGCAGCGCTTCCGTGGTACTTTTCATGGGGAAAGCATGGGCTTCCATATTACTGTTTCCAAAAAAATTGGTGTCAGCCCCGGTGGCAATCACGAGGTAGTCATATTCAAACTCGCCGATGCTGGTGAGTACTTTTTGTGTTGTAGTGGAAACCTCCAGCACATCAGCCATGCGAACACTTACATTTTTGCTGTGGTGAAATACTTTTCTAAGCGGAAACGAAATGTTGCTTGCATCCAAACCGGATGTGGCCACCTGGTAAAACAGGGGTTGAAACTGATGATAGTTAAAACGGTCAATCAAAGTGATTTCGAAACCGGTTTGGTTGCTTAATTCCCTTGCAAGGCGGAGCCCGCCGAACCCGGCGCCTATAATAACTAACTTCATGGTGGTTGTTTAAGGTGCAAAAATACTAAACTTTCAGTAATTACTGAAAGTTTGTGAAACTAAAAAGTTTGGATGGTAAGTGATAACAGTTTTAGTACAGCATTCTCACTTTAATAGTCTCCTTAACGCCCCTCAGCAATTCGATGGCATTTTTGCTCAGGCTCTTATCTACATCTAACACCACGTAACCAATGCTGTCGTTGGTTTTGAGATACTGGGCCAATATGTTGATGTTGTTTTTACTCAGCAATGTATTGATCTGGCTCAATACACCCGGCACGTTGTTGTGGATGTGCAAAATACGATGGGCTCCTTCCTGTGCGGGCAAGGCCAGCGGTGGGATGCTGTGCGAGCCGGTGCTTATGCCCTTTTCCAGGTAATTGAAAAGTTTGGCGCTCACATCCTGACCAATGTTGCTTTGTGCTTCCTGTGTGCTGCCACCAATATGAGGGGTAAGTAGTACATTAGGTAACCCCTGCAAAACCGATTTAAATGCATCGCCATTTTTTTCAGGCTCCTGCGGAAATACATCAATGGCGGCACCGCCTAGATGTCCGCTCGCAATTGCTTTGCTAAGCGCATTAAGATCTACCACTTCTCCCCTTGCATAGTTAAGCAGAATAGCACCTTGCTTAAAGTATTGAAGGTTAGTTTTGTTAATGAGGTTTTTGGTAGACGAGAGTTCAGGAACATGCAAAGTGACCACGTCTGACTGCTGTAACAATTCTTTCAAATTTTTACTGTTGTTAGCGTTACCCAGCGGCAGTTTGGTCTCTGTATCAAAAAACAGCACTTTCATGCCAAGGGCCTCTGACAGCACACTTACCTGGCTACCAATATTACCATAACCAATAATACCCATGGTTTTGCCACGCAGTTCATGCGAGCCGGTGGCATCCTTCATCCAGGCTCCCTGGTGCGCAGCGATATTTTTATCCAAAATTTTGCGCACCAATAAAATAGAAGCCCCAATTACAAGCTCAGCTACGCTTCGGGTATTACTGTAGGGCGCATTAAAAACTGCCACACCCTGTGCCGTTGCTGCTGCAAGGTCTACCTGGTTTACGCCAATGCAAAAACACCCGATAGCCTGTAGTTTGGAAGCAGCAGCCAACACATTTTTTGTAACCTGCGTTTTGCTCCTTATACCCAGGATGTGCACATTCTTAATTTCTTTTATCAAATCTGCCTCGCTGATGGCACCGGATCTTCGTTTTACATTTACATAGCCCGAATCGATAAATTGTTTCATGGCCAGGTCACTGATATTTTCTAAAAAAAGTATATTAATTTTCTCCTTTGGGTAGCTGGTAGTTTTTTTCTCTGGCATGATTATATGTGTGTATTTTGCACAAATATATTCTATTCAAGGTTCAATATTTTATGATTCCAACTTGCAAGCTTGCTTTAACGCCGGGTATCATCCCGGCAAAATTCTGTTTACCACTATTTTACATTGTACTTCTTTTTGTGATGCCTGGCCTATACGGTTGCAACGCATCGGAAAAAAGCGATCCTTTAAAAGCAGCGCCAGCTCCGGGTCTCATACTGCCCCCGGCCACTTATCTCAGCGAAAGCGAAAAAGTATCTCTCAGTAAAGTGTGCCAGCACTGGTATGACAGTGTTTTGAAAAATGGCCCTTTTAACGGTGGCATGCTGGTGGCCAAAGGCGGAAACATTCTTTTCGAAACCTACAAGGGAACTCAAAACCTGAAAGCTACCGATAGCATAGGCGCACAAACACCCTTTCACATCGCATCCGTTAGCAAGACCTTTACTGCCATGGCCATCTTAAAATTGGTGGAGCAGGGTAAAGTGCAACTGGCAGATGAGTTTAGTAAATACTTTCCCCAATTCAATTACCCGGGCATAACCGTACAAACCTTGTTGAACCACAGAAGTGGATTGCCCAATTACCTGTACTTCATGGAGGATCTCGGCTGGCCGGACAGCGTGGTGATCAAAAACACCGATGTATTAAACTATCTCGTGGCCCGCAAAGCGGAGCTACTAAATATTGGTACACCAGATACCCGGTTTAACTATTGTAATACCAATTATGCCTTGCTGGCTTTGCTGATTGAAAAAGTTTCAGGGTTATCTTACCCACGCTTCATGCAGCAAACATTTTTTATACCGCTGGGCATGAAGGAAACCTTTGTATATACACCTGCAGAAAGCAAAAGAGTAACGCCGAATTTCGACTGGCGTGGCCAGGCTATTGCCAACAATTATTTAGATGAAGTGTATGGCGATAAAAACATTTACAGCACTCCCCGCAATTTGCTCACCTGGCACCGGGCACTGCACAGCAACATTCTATTTCAACCAGCCAGCCTTGTAAATGCCTATGAACCTTATAGCAATGAGAAGCCGGGCATCAAAAACTACGGATTGGGTTGGCGTATGAACATATACCCTAACGGCAAAAAAGTAATCTTTCACAATGGATGGTGGCATGGCAACAATGCCGCATTTGTGCGTTTGTTGGATGAGGACGTTACCATCATTGCCCTCGGCAACCGTTTTAACCGCAACATTTACAAAGTCTACAAGCTGGTAAATAGTTTTGGCAACTACTTCGACACGGTTGAGGTAGAAGAATAATGATCATGTTCGCCGGGTTGATAAGAAATATTTCTGCGTTTTTGCTGGTTTGACTTCCCAATGTGCACTACTTGGGCAAAAAAATTGCGGGTTTTTGCCATTTTTAACTTTACTTTAGTCTTCAATTTAATTTTCGAATGCTAAAACGAGAAAGGCAAGCCTATATACTGCACCAGGTTAATTTGCACAATAAAGTATTGTCTAACTCATTGAGCTCAGAAATGGAAGTTTCTGAAGATACCATCAGAAGAGACCTTCATGAACTCTCAGAAATTGGTAAACTTATTAAAGTACATGGCGGAGCGCTTTCACCCTCATTTAATAAACTGGCATTTCCCATAGATAATGTTTACGCACTCAATGCCAAGAGAATTATTGCCAACAAGGCCGCTGCACTCATCAAAGATGGCATGTTCGTTCTCACTGGTGGTGGTACCACTATTATTGAGTTAGCAAGGGCGCTACCTCCTACCCTTGCTGCAACGTTTGTTTCCGGCAGTATCCCGGCGATCGTAGAGTATATGAATCACCCCACAATTGAAGTGATCGTGCTTGGAGACAAAGTTTCCAAGGTTTCAAAAATTACGGTAGGTGCCGATGCCATAACCCGCATCAGGAATATCAACGCAGACATCTGTTTTCTAGGCATCAATGCGATAGCTATGGAACACGGCATCACAGATAATGACTGGGATGTAGTGCAGCTAAAGCAGGCAATGATGGGTTCATCACAAAAGATTGTATGCCTTACAATCTCGGAAAAAATAAATACCGTGCAGCCTATTCACCTCTGCGCTGTCAAAGAAATAGACATCCTCATCACTGAACTGCCAGCGAGTGACCCCTTGCTGCAGCCTTATGTAGATGCAGGGATAACTGTACTGTAAATTTCAATATCCTAACCAACCAATCGATTGCTATTTAAAATTTACACAACAAAAAAAGAGACATTATGAGAAAAATTTTGCTATTGATGCTTTTCATGAGCAGCCTGCTCCTTATTAACAGGACCGCACATGCACAGCAAAAAGTGGTTACGGGAACGGTGATTGGGGCCGACGGTAAACCGCTGAACGACGTAACGGTGACCGTTAAAGGCACTAACGTTGCCACAAAAACAGATCAAGCCGGTAATTATTCCATCAGGGCGACCAACACCCAGGTATTGGTATTTACGTTTGTAGATTATCAAAGGATGGAACTGAGTGTTGGCGAAAGAACCAATATTCGTGTAGAACTTAGAAGATCGCAGCAACAGATGGAAGAGGTTGTTGTTGTGGCGATGGATATAAAAAGAAATCCCAAAGAACTTGGCTATGCTGTTCAAACTGTTGACGGTGTTGAGCTGCAGGAGAGCCAACGGGAAAATTTTGTAAATGCCCTGCAAGGAAGGGTAGCCGGCGTGACCGTTAACCAAACTGGCGGAGCCGCCGGGGCTAGCTCGCAAATTGTGTTAAGAGGTTTTAATTCCCTTTCGCTGGATAACACTCCATTGTTTGTGATTGATGGTATCATTGCAGATAATTCTACCGTAAATGAAACCAGCAACGGTGGTTCACAGCTAGGGCTGGCATCTGACAGACCCAACCGTGGAAATGACTATTCTAATCGTATCTCTGATATCAACCCGAATGACATCGCATCCATAACTGTTTTAAAGGGACCTGAAGCAACAGCATTGTATGGTAGCCAGGCCAGTTCCGGCGCCATTATCATTACTACAAAAAAAGCAAAGGCGAATGGTAAAGTGCTCGTAGGCTATGACAACAGTTTCAGGACTCAAACCTTAACACGGTTGCCAAAAACCATATCCGCGTATTCAAGTGGAACGAACGGTTTACCGGCTGCAGTATTTACATCTTTCGGCCCCCTTTACGCAGGCGAAACTTTGTATGACAATCTTGATAACTTCTTCAGGACCGGCTTTTCTCAAACCCATAATCTTTCTCTCGAATACGGAAAGAAAAATGCTACTTATCGATTCTCTGCCTCGGCCTTTGACCAGGAGGCTCCAATACCAACTAATACTTACAAAAGATATAATTTCCGGTTCTCTAATACAACAAAAATTGGCAAATATATAGACATATCGCCCTCTATTAGCTACATCAATTCTGTAAATGATAAGCCCCTGAGGGGTGCAAGTGGCTATTTGCTGAACCTGCTCGTGTGGCCTGCAAACAACGACATCAGGGATTATGAAACTACAGACGGGCTCAAAAAATCATTGTTCAATGCCAATCCTAACTCAGATCTTGACAACCCCTTTTACAACGTCTATAAAAACCGCAGCTCAGATAAAACAGATCGTTTTCTCGCAACCTTTGGTATCAATATCAAACCTACCAGTTGGTTAGACATTGCTGGTAGATTTGGTTACGACACTTACCAGACTGATGGGTATACGAGGTACGATTCGATGTCAGTGTATCTTGTGCGATCACTAAAAGGCCAGCAGGATAATTATTACCGGGGTTACGATGGTTACAACCATACTATAACTGCTACCGCAAAAAAGACCATCGGAGATTTCTCTACCCGCCTACTCGTGGGAAACATGTGGCAGGATTATGAAACCCGCCAGTTTGCGGTGTTGGGAAACAATCTATTAAGCAACACCCGCACCGATAGCAACAACACGGATGTGAAGACAAGGACACGATTGTCTAACGCCACCTTAAATGGTCTTCCAAACTACAGCATCAGAAGATCGATCGCCTATTTTGGTGAAGCATCCGTAGGGTGGAAATCGTCTATTTTCTTTACCTACTCTCATCGCTTTGAAGAGTCTTCTATTTTTCCGAAGCAATCAAGAAAATACAATTACCCGGCAGCCAGCCTGAGTGCAATCGTAACAGACATTTTTCCTTCTCTCAAAAGCAAGGCCCTGAGTTTCTGGAAGCTTAGAGGCTCTATTGCCAATACGGCAAGGTCCAGTCAACCATACGCCAACCAATCGTTATTCAACCCGATTTTTAGCAGTGGTGGCGGGTTTGCCTATGCATTTGCAAATAACAACCCCTTACTTGAGCCAGAACTGCAGGAAACTTTTGAACTAGGAACCGAGTTGAGATTTTTAAACAACCGCCTCTCGATAGATGCCACCTATTACAACACTAAAAACAAAAAACTGATTGTGGAACAATTCCGGGCAAGCTATGGCACCGGCTTCGTGTTGAACACCCTCAATGTAGGTGCCAACCAAAACCAGGGAGTTGAAGTTTCCCTAAATCTTGACCTGGTGCAAAATGAAAAGTTTTCGTGGGTATCACGGGTAAACTTTAGTAAAATGTGGAACAAGGTATTGGAACTCCCCGCCAATGTTCCAGAATTTTACCAGTCTGATACCTGGTTATATGCCAATGCCCGTGGTGGTCTTGTACTGGGCGGTGCTACTACTACCATTACATCCTATGGTTACAAAAGAAACAACGCCGGTGTTCTGCTGATAAGTCCCACTACCGGATTACCCATACTCGACAATAATTTTAGAGTGAGGGGAGATAGAAATCCCGACTTTACTGTCGGTTTTTCAAACAACTTAAAATACAAAAATTTCGGATTGAGTTTTCTTTGGGATTTGAAAGTGGGTGGCGACATATTTAATGCTACGGACCGGTATCTTACCGGTAATGGAAGAAGCTACAGAACTATTGACCGCATTAATGCAAGAGTGGTAAACGGAATACTGGAAGATGGCTTGGAAAACACCCCCACACCCACAAAAAATACGATTTCAATAACACCGTATTACAACCAGAATTACTACACTACGATGCCAGAAGAAGAATTTATCGAGAAAGATATAAACTGGCTTAGGTTAAGAGATATATCGCTGAATTATAATTTTAGCGAAAAGCTGGTGAAAAATTTAAAAATAGTTCGCTCTCTGGGAGCGTTCGTTACCGTAAATGATCTTGTGCTCATTACTAATTATACAGGTGCTGACCCTCAGGTGAATGGAAATACCGCCGGCAGTCGTGGCGTAGGGGCATTTGGTTTTGATTATGGAAATGTAGGAACCCCGGTAAGTGTGAATCTTGGTATTCGGGCAAACTTTTAATTGAAAAAAAACGCATTATGAAAAAGACATTATTTAAGGCATTCATTTTTTGCACACTAATAGCCTCCGGTTTTTCCTGCTCAAAACAGATTGACGAAGCCTATCAAAATCCAAACGCACCGGTTAGAGTGCCAGTAGAATCACTTTTGCCCAACCTGATAGCCGCCATGGCAGGCAATTACGGAGGGCATGGCACCATGCCAGACATTAGGTATATTGGAGCATACATTCAAAATTTCCAATTCTATCTGCCGCTCAGTGTTTACGACCAAATGGGATATACGAACAGCGCTGGAGACGTGGGACAGTCTACCTGGCGTATGCATTACTACGACATCGGGCAGAACAATGTGAAGATGATTGAATGGGCTACTGAAGAAAAGAAATGGGATTATGTAGGTGTTGGAAAAGCAATATTTGCCTGGAGTTGGCTTACGCTCACAGACTACTATAGCGATGTAATACTGGATGATGCCTTTCGTACAGAAAAGATCACCTTCAAGTATGACACTCAGGAGAAGGTGTACGATCACGTACGTAAGCTTTGTTTTGAATCACTGGAAAATCTGAACAAAACTGGTGATGGGGTAGACCGAGCCAACCTTGCAAAAGGCGACGCATTTTTTTACAATGGCGATACTGACAAGTGGAAGAAATTTGTTTATGGAATTCTAGCCAGGTATTACAATCATCAAAGCAACAAGGCTAACTACAAACCAGATTCTGTTATCTATTACAGCAATCTTTCCATGGGATCCAATGCTGATAATGGCTTGGTCAAGTTTCAAGCAGGTGCCCTAAGTGCAAGCAATAATTTCTTTGGCCCCTTCCGGGGAAATTTTGTAGGAACTACGATTGCTAGTCCCACTGCAATCAGGCAAGGATCGTACATTGCAAACTTAATGAATGGAACAAATGCCGAGTTTCAAGGTGTGCCTGATCCACGGGCATGGTATATGTTAAGAGGAAATACCAATGGCACTATTGTAGGAGTTGTTCCTAATGATGGCCAGGCGGTATTAGCTGCTAACGACCGGCCAGAAAGCTTTTGGGGTGTAAGCCAGGCAGGCACAGCAGCCAATAACACAGCTCCTGCGAACGATAACAATTGCCGCTTCATTTTTAGAAACAGTGCTCCTTTTCCAATCATGACCGCCAGCGAAGTAAAGTTTATGATTGCAGAAGCTGCTTTTAGGAATAAAGATATAGCCACGGCATATGCGGCCTACAAAGAAGGTATCAGTTTATCATTTGACATGTTGAGCTCAACTTATAACGCAAATATACCCGCAGGGAAAGAAATTACAGCGGGTAATAAGCTCGCTTATATGAATGATCCAAAGGTTGTTCCAGCTACGCCGGCAGGTTTGACCCTTACGAAAATAATGTTGCAAAAATACATTTCCATGTTCGCCCATGGTGCTTTGGAAACCTGGATGGATATGCGGCGTTTTCATTATTCTGATATTGACCCCATTACCGGGTTCCAGGTTTACCGGGATTTTGTTGTTCCTACTGGTGCAGATTTGTTTGTAGATAATCAGGGAATGACAGTGCAGAGGGTGAGGCCAAGATTTAATTCTGAATACGTTTGGAATATCCTGGAATTACAACGTATTGGCGCCACAGGTAATGACTATCATACCAAAAAATTATGGGTTACAGAACCCTAACATTCAACCATCAAAATAACCGAAATGAAAAAAATTATAATAAATGCTTGGATTGCCTGTACGGTTCTGTTGGCAGTGTCCTGCCGCAAAAATATTGAGTACAAGGCTGAGCGTTCTTTTAGTCCTACAACATCACTCCTCAAAATTAATTACCTGAGTGCTTATGCTGGTAATCCGGCTGTACAACTATCAATAAATGGAGAAAGAGTGAGTGGCTTAATAACAGGGAGAACTCCTTTTCCTGGCGGGGGATTTAACACGAACGGATCGAGTTTCCCCGACTACCTGGCAGTAAAACAAGGTGCCGTCACACTTTCTATCGCAATACCGAAGAAGACTACCAACCAGGATTCTGTATTATTGTTTAGTTCAAGCTTTTCGCTGGAGTCGGGTAAAAACTATACAGCCCATGTAACGGATACCGCAGCAAAAACTAAATTACTTTTAGTGGAAGACAGCATGTGGTTTGCACCAAAAGGACAATCCAAATACAGGTTTTTGAATATGATGCCAAACGTTCCATTTATTGATTTATACTTCGGAACAACAAAAGTAGCTTCAGCAATTCCCTATTTAGGTTCAAGTCCTTACTTTTTTATTCCTGTACCCGCTACTTCCTTAACCTGGTCAATACGAGAAACAGGTACTGCGCCTACAAGTACTGCATTGGCAACTTATTTAAGCGGCAATACTTCTATCGATCAACGGGTGTATTCTGCCTTCGCCCTAGGATATAAAGGAGCTACTGCGGCAACTACAAGACCATACGTCTCCTTTCTTTTGACCAGGTAAAAACTCTGTTACTCTAATTAGTCCTTTGCTTATAATAGTGACAGTCGTTTCGTGTCAACCTATCTTAGGAAACAGCATACTTCAAATAAAAAGGTCACGCAAATGCGTGACCTTTTTATTTGAAAAAATTTATTCTACCCAAAAAAGAAATAACACAACATAATAGAAGTGATTACTCCCACCAAATCGGCGAGCAACATAGCACCCACAGCGTAGCGTGTATTCTTTACCGATATAGAGCCGAAATATACAGCTATCACATAGAAAGTGGTGTCACTGCTGCCTTGTAAAATGCTGGAAAGCCTGCCTGCAAAACTGTCTGGGCCGTAGGTCTTCATCGTATCCAACATCATGCCCCGGGCTCCACTCCCACTCATAGGTTTTATCAGGGCAGTAGGCAGTCCATCTACAAAACGGGTGTCTGTTCCCAGC
>JANPJW010000140.1:0-7259 GCA_031425715.1 Chitinophagaceae bacterium
GTTATAATAGCAGTATGCTCCTGTAGTTAATGCCTGCCAGTCAGTGTTATTGGTCACTTTGGGGATGGGGTCGCCATTGCGGTAGGTATTTACATCCAGGTTTTGTACCAGCCAACGCTGGGTACAAATCTGCGCTTCTGCTCCACTTGTAGCATTACCAATCATGTTGGTCCATGTAATTCCGTTGTATACTTGCATTTCTCCGGCAATACCACAATTGTTGCACCATAATATTAACCCGGCAGCGGGGTTTTGTATCAAATCTCTTTGAGCCTTGCTAAGTCGGGGTGGTAGTAATCCCCGTGAACTGGAGTTAATATCCAATTGTGCCGATGGATTTGGGTTTCCTGTGCCGATACCGATGTTTTGAGCATGGGAACCGGTGATGCATACTAACAATGCAGTTACTAATACAAGTTTCATATTGACTTCTTTTTGAACTTAAAATTGTTTCTGAAATTGTAAATTATGTAATTCCTCAACATTGGAGCATCCCTGTTTTGGGCTATTTTCACAGTCGTCTGCTGTCTACCCCGGCAGATAAATTATCAGCAACGGCGAAGAAGTTGGATGATGTTTATTTTAATCCGGTGAGCAGTCACAGGAAATTATCTAAGCATGACCTTGATTATTATTCCTCGTCAGCCAGGTTGTATGAAAATGGGATAGATGATTTCAGGTTTCTATTTGATTGATACGAGGAGTTCGACGGAGATTGAGGCAGCATTGTTTCTTGTGCCGGGAACCAAGGCGCAGAGCTACCTGGGGTTGTTTGTAAAGCTGATATCGGATTTTTAATATCTATCATAGCCAAACGGGGTAACAAATAGAAAAACTTTTTTACGCTGCAATACAATGAGCCGGTAGACAACATGGTTTATTGAATGTGATTAAAAAAAAATTCTCCCAAGTTGGTTATGTTAGGAAAAGTATATAACTTAAATTATATAATTAACGAAAATACCTGCTATCACCCTATGTTCCTCACCTTCTAATCATGATTCAAGATTATTCCTGATGCCTAAAGCCTGTTGAGTGCAAAAAATATTCCCACGCCTTCGTTTGTGCCACACGAAACCAAGGCATATTTGAAGCTTATTGCTTTGCTAAGGGGCACTAATTAATAAAATTATAATCTTAAAATAAAAAACAGTGAAACAATTAATTACTATCCTAACAATCTTTATCACGACAGTTTCCTATGCCCAAAACGTAGGCATTGGCACCAGCATCCCTACCAAACCCCTAACTGTTGTATCTAATGGAATAGGGTTAAGCCAGGAGAGTAGTACAGGTGCCGCTAAAATAGGGTTTTATACATCGGGTACCAATGCATACTTACAAACACATAATGCAGTCGATTTAAAATTTGCCACCAATGATAGTACATTTAGTATGATATTAAAAAGAGGAAGTGGCAACCTGGGTGTAGGCCAGGCAAATCCTACAGCCAAACTTGATGTAAATGGGACGATAAAAATTACAGATGGTACGCAAGGCGATGGCAAAGTACTCACAAGCGATGCTGCCGGTAATGGAACCTGGGCAAATCAAGCCTATGGAAATACAGAACGTTTTAGATTTGCTTTAAGTTCTTTTTTTGGGGGCAGCACTTCATTGCAGACAAATTATAATTTCGGAACAGCTTCTACAACTTATACAGCTGGCAATGATAATTTATTGATCAATATAACTAAATCCGGTCTTTATCATTTTGATATTAATGCTCATCAAAACTCAACTTCCAATTATTCAAACAATGGTGCAGATCCCAGAATAATGAATGTTGTTATCGGTTTTAGCGGAGGAGATTTTAATCGTGGCTTCTCGCCATTCTATAGAACTGCAATTTCAGTACCTGATACATATTCCTCTTATGATAAATCATACGAAATATACATAACTGCCCCGGTTAGCATGTATTTTAGTTGCCCCAAGGTAGATAATAACAGTCTTTACAGGTTAAACATAGTTGGCCATTTAATATCGGAATAGACTAAAAAAAATAAATCGTCAAATGACCAATTTGATGAGGCTTTAAATTTTGTAATGTCGGAACATTAATGGATAGTAGCATGAAAATATCCACAACCATATTTGCATTATTTCCCCTTTTCCTCCGCTGTTGATCTTCTCCCTGCCGCCGTGGGTCCTCTGTATTCACGTTGGTTCCTGGCACACGAAACAAATAAATTTCTTAAGTTAGTATGTGCAAATAATCCGTAAATCATATGCAGAGACCGGTAAAATGTATTTTTATGGATGCCGTGACCTTTCCTGTGGGGGAGCGTTGCCGGGAAAAAAGAGCATAGACTTTGTGCTTATTATATGGAGTGCCACAGAGGCGGTGGAGAAAATATATTTACTAATCATTCAGTTAACCTTTTCAAAAGAGTATACTAATTTTATGACATGACCTTCAATCCCAACATCAATAACACAAAATGGCAGGTTATTTTAATACCTGTTATTTGTTTTATAGTGTCGGTCATTCTTTCTTATGATTCAGGCGTTGGTATGCAAGCCTATCGTTTTCCTGTGTTGTTATTTATAACCTTGTGCTTTTTTACCTTCTTTATATGGAAGGCAAACCTGGTGACTTACAGAATACTGGATAAAAAGCTTGCATTTTACGAGTCGCCAAGTAAGCGTTTATTGTATCAAATTATTTTTTGCAGCCTCACTACATGGGGTTGTTTCTTTTTATTGTACACCGCCAACTATTTAATCATCAACCGTACCCTGCTGGGGTTGTTCAGCAGTGGTTTCTTTTTCTTTTTTCTTATTGCCAGCATTATTTCGTTGCTCATAAATTGTTTCTATATCATAAGGTATTTGCAATACACTGTGTTTTACACCAGGGCATTAAGTGCCGAACAGTTGAACGATCTTTTACAAAATGCCGGGGAAGAGAAGAAAATAGGAAACAATAGCGAACCAAAGGAGGTAGCTCCTGTAAATGTGGAGAACGCCGCCATGCTGATAGAGACAGGTGCTCAAATGATGACAGTAGTATTTGCGGATATGGCATATTGGTATTCTGCTGAGGGCATGGTGGTATTAGTACTTACCAATGGGAGAAAAATAACCACCAACTTTTCTTCATTTGTGCCCGTGTTAGAAAAGTTACCTACAACCCTTTTCTTTCAGCTAAGTCGGCAGTTTATAACCCATGTGGAAAGTATTTTACTTATAAGCGATGATGAGAATAGAAAATTAATAGTAGATATAGTACCCAAAGCAGCCAGCCAAAAGGGGGAGAAAGTAACCGTGAGCCGCTACAGAAGTATGGAGTTAAAGAAATGGTTTATGGAAAATATGGGTAAGTAAAAATCCAGCTGTACCACTCAATATGTTTACGGTACCATTCATTCTTTTAAAGTATAAGATAGTTGGATTATCCCTCACCGCAGCCCCACCTTCGTAATATTATTCACATAAAAAAATATTATGAAACTAATTATTATGCTTTGTGGGCTGTTTGTAACCACCTCATTTCAGTCAACCAAAACGATAACCAAAGCTGAAAGAAAATACGCCGTTGACCAGTTAACGGAAAGTAAAGAAAAGCTGTATGTTCAACTGACAAACCTAACTGTAGCACAACAAAATTTTAAAGCTGCACCCGGTAAATGGAGCATTGCGGAAGTAATGGAACATATTGCCGTTACAGAAGTAGGAATAGCGCAGATAGTAGAGCAGACCTTAAAGCAGTCTGCTGATAGCTTAAAAAGAGCTGAAATAAACGTGAGTGATGTAGATGTAAGAAAAATATTAACCAACAGAAAAGGAAAGGCTCAATCGCCTGAAATGCTAAAGCCTACCGGAAAATTTACAACACTGGAACAGGCTAAGAGTTTTTTTGATGCACAAAGAAATAAGAACATTGCCTTTATAGAAACCACGAATGAAAACTTAAGAGAACATTACTGGAAACATCCTGCCACTGGTGTTATAGATTTGTATCAATCTATATTACTTGTTTCAGCGCATTGCGAAAGGCACACTGCACAAATAGCGGAAATAAAGAGCAGTAAAGATTACCCGTTTTAAGTAAAATCTTCTACTGGCAGCTCTCTCCTTTATCTTCCTGAAATTGGTGCTTGTGCTCCAAAATTTGAATTACTAAAAAGTATTGTTCTGTTTTCACCGATGTTGGTATTGTAAAAATCCAATTTTAGAGACTCAATGTCGCTCCCCGTGAGTTGCCTCCTCCCTCTGTCTGCCTCCGCTAGATAAATTATCAGCAACGGCGAGAAAGTTGGATGATGTTCATTTTAATCCGGTGAGCAGTCACTGGAAATTATCGATGCATGACCTTGATTATTATTCCCCGTCAGCCAGGTTGTATGAAAATGGGGTAGATGATTTCAGGTTTCTATTTGATTTAGACGAGGAGTTCGATGGAGATTGAGGCGGCATTGTTTCGTTTGCCGGGAACCAAGGCGTGGTGGCAGGGAATTGTTCGTGAAGACAGGAACTATGGTATTGTTTTTTACATTTTCATAATGCCATGTACAATACAAAAAGGTGGATGGCTACATATTAAATTTTGAATGCTTTATTTTTGATGATGTATTATCCCAAAACATATATCACTATGTTAGCGGTAAGCTTCAACAAACATTGCTTTAAATTAGATATTATGAAATGGATATTCTCATTGTTAGCGCTTTGTATTAACATCAGTTTAGAAGCTCAAGTTGAAAACACTTCATACGTCAATAAGTCAAACGAGAAAGTGCTTCAACTTTCTATTGTTGTTCCATTGGAAGTGAAAGAGGTGTGGAAATACTTTTCGACAGATTCCAAACTTTCCGAATGGATAGCGCCTGTTGTACATATTGAATTAAAAAATGGGGGATACATACTTACCAACTATGACAACACTAAAACACTTTCTGACAGCAGCTCCATTAAACTAGGAATTATTAGCTACCTGGAAAATGAAGTGTTGATCTTAAAAGTAAACTTAAATAATAATTTTTCTAAAAAGTTGCAAGACGAAGATCAGAACCTCCAGGAGATAATTCAATTCGTTCCTTTTGGCCCTGGAAAAACAAAAATTATTTCTTCAATGATAGGATGGGGACAGGGTAAGGATTGGGAGAAAACTTATGATTTCTTTGCGAAGGGCAATGAGTGGACTTACAAGGAGCTTTTAAAAGTAATCAAATAATTTTCTACCGATGGTGGGTAGTATAACCACCATTTGATACTCACTGCCGCTCCTCGTGAGTCGCCGCCGCCCTCTGTCTGCCTCCGGTAGACAAATTATCAGGAAGGAAAAGTTGGATGATGTTCATTTTAATCCGGTAAGCAGTCACTGGAAATTATCTAAGCATGACCTTGATTATTATTACTCGTCAGCCAGGTTTTATGAAAATGGGGTACATGATTTCGGGTTTTAATTTGATTGATAGGGGAGTTTGATGGAGAATCAAAATGAATTGTTTCGTGTGCTAGGAACCAAGGCGTAGCAGCCCCGCGGGGGCACCGGCTAAAAAGGGCTACAAAACTCAGGAGAACTTAACGTCAATTTCACACTGATGTGGTATATTCACAGCTCAACCAAAACCCCACCGCTTCTATGAGGCAAGCTCCAACTTTTTTAATTCTGGCATTACTCTTTTCTTTGATGTTCTCCTGCAGCTAAGAACCTACACAAAATACAGGCCCTGGTAGGTTTTCCAGTTTTGGTCCAACGAAGTTGGTTCGCACAGAGGACAGTGTGATAATATCCTGGGATCCCATCACACATTCATCACCAGGTACAAACGTTGTATATAGAGTGAACCTAAGTAATGGGGTGTCTATAAATGCCGGGGCTGCTACCAGGGTTGCTATCGGCAACCTTTCTCACCTGAGAACATATGCTGGTAAAATAGTGGCCTACACTAACGCTGCCGATTCTGCGGTAACCGAATTTACTGTAAGCGACTTTTTAGGCATTATGATTATTGGCAGAACAGACCAGGCCCAGGGCAGAAATATTGTTGAAGCCTACGATGTATTTAATGGTGAAAGGCTTTGGCAAACTAAAGTGAGTGACTACTACAACAGTGTTTTTCCTGAGGCGGTAATTAGCAACGATACCGTTTTCATCGGTGCTAACAGCGGCAATGCCCCGCTACTGCGTGCCATGCATCTTGGCACAGGAAGAATATTTTATGCTGCCATTAATAGCAATGGATACTCCTTGGGACACCTTACCTACAGCAATGGTAAACTATTTTCTAATTTAGGCACCCAGCTGGTTTGCATCAATTCAACCAGTGGGTCTATTGCCTGGACCAATTATGGGGAGCCGGGGCTTGGAATCACTGGTACGCCATTGGTAGTCGGAAATACGGTATATGCTGGTTCTACCACGCAGGTTCCCAACATTCTGTTTAAATTATTTGCTATGGATGCTGCCACCGGTGCTGCACGTTGGTCCTATGTATTTGAGGGAGAGTTTTATGCAGCCCCAGTATATGATGAAGGTAAAATATACTTTAATACCAGCGAGGGGCTGTATGCAGTAAATGCTTCTACGGGCACTTTACTTTGGAAAAGGATGAACGAAGGATCTTTCAAAAATTCCAACAACATGATTATTCGGAACAATAAAATCATCATGACAGGGCCGAGGAATTATGGAACCTATTGCCTGAACAAAAATGACGGCTCTATGCTATGGCAGTATGGCCCAAACTCGTACCTGCAGAGCAGCATTTCAGAAGCAAACGGGAAGGTTTTTTTCACAGAGATTGGTGGCTCGATAACCAATAATGTTGTAACAGCTGTAAGTCTTGAAACCGGCGGTCTGCTTTGGTCGAAACCCACACAGTTCATGTTTTCTTTTATTGTAGGCGATCGCCTTTATAGTCGTAGTAATTTTAGAAGCGATGTAGAAGTGAGAAAAGCATTAGATGGCGAACTGGTGTTTACCATGGCAAATCCTGGTAACTACTACACTGATAACAGAGCCTGGTTTAGCATAAGCCTTAATAAGACCTTTTACGATACCCGGGTGTTGAATTGAGATCGTTTCTTCCTTCCCCAACAACGTCTCCCGCAGGGGACATTGCGTCAATAGCTGTCAGCTTTCTTTAAAAATCATACTTATAGTTATGAATGCCCATTAGGCGCCAACCATCCCGGTTTGGAAGTTTCTATATTAAAGGGGTGCATTCAAGTTATCCCGTTACAAACTTTACGGTGATAGAGGATGTAGTTTTCGCAAAATCACATAGACAGTGATCGGGTTACGCAAC
>JANPJW010000141.1:0-8739 GCA_031425715.1 Chitinophagaceae bacterium
ATTTGCATTTCCACTCTTTAATATTGCCTCAACATTGCTGGCATCCTCACTCACAAGTTTCTCATCTACATTAATCGTACTTTTCATGTAGTCTTCCAGCAACATGATTATTTTTGCTTCTGACGCATCTTTGGGAATTGCTGCCCCGTCAACAAACTTTGCGACTGCTTTTTTTTCTTTCTCAGTTAAATTGGTAATGTTGTTATAGGCATTGCGTGCCAATTCCTTCCAGGTATACATTTCAACATCATCATTCTTTGATAAGTTGAAACTCAGTTTAAAATCTGCTCTTTGCAGGTATCTGTCCCTCAGGCCATACTTCTCATCATCCAGCGCTTGTATATTTTCTGAATAGCCGGAAATGAATCGCTCTTCACCAATAATGCTATCGGTCATCATTTTAAAACCATTGAATCCTTTGGCAGCAAATTGTAAGTGCTTCGGTGTTATGATCACTAATTTCGCTTGTTGATACGGGACAGCTTTGCTATGAAAAATTTCGCTACCAAAAAAAACAGGATTTTTTTTGGTAGTGTAGCTGTATTCTATTTCGGCACCTTTATCTAAGCCTTCCATGGCAAACAGTTTGTAACGGCGCCCCTCTTCTACCTCCTCTTTTATTTTGTCAGCAGGTACATTAATCACTTTGCCGGTAGAAGTAATTACCCTTGCCCTGATATCATATATTTCTGCATTGTTCAACATGGGTAGGTAGATCCTGTTGAACATTTCAATTCCCTTATCATCTGCTACCTTGATGAGGGCGTAAACATGGTTGAACTGTAAGAGGTTTTCAGCTTCAAACTTATAGTGATGCGTCCTGCTATCCATTAAATAGACAGCACTTTGATTTTTAAAATTATCTGGCATTTTGTGCAACACGGGATTCTCCGCCCAGTGTTGTACAGGCAAATAAAGCCCATCTACCTGCGCCAGGATATTTAAGGAAATTAAAATGGCTACAGCTAACATTACTAAATGTTTCTTCATAATTGATGATTGTGGTATAAGGTTTACTTCTTTTTAAGAACAACTTGCTCCTTGTAAGCAGGCGAAACAGCAGCTATGGTTTTATTCCAGATTGAGAAATCGGCTGCTTCAATGTATAATTTTTTCAAAACCACTTTTTGTGTGGCACTTACTGTTCCGTTCCCTTGTTTGTACACTATGGAAACGTCTACAAGATGGTTGCTGATAATGGTGTTAGCGGGAACATAATCCGCCATATAACCCGCAGGCAGTTCAAGTATATGAACCTGGTTGATGCTGTATAGAAACTGATTTTCTATGGATACTTTTCTTTTCGCAGTGTCGATGGCTGTGAGGTTGAATAATTTTTCGAGGTTCAGATTAATATAGATTTCGTCTGAAATGGATTTAATATAATCTGGTATTTCAAAATTTGATGAAATGTTGGCAGCTTTATCAGTGCTGTTGGTCAATCCTATTTTATAATCCTTCATTATAAATTTATTGCTGCCTTTAGCCATACGCCCGCGTACATATACTTTTTCATCTTCTCCCTTGTTGTAGGTAAGACTACCATATACATCTGTGCCGAAATAGCCGGTATAATCCACAGAGCATTTGCCCGACAACATTTTGTTATCAATGGAGAGGAAGGTGCTATCTGTTATAACGCTGTACTCAGCCGGAACAACCGGCACCTTTATCAATTCATATTTTTGAGGGTTGATGCTTATGAGAGCTTCTTTTCCTTGTATACCAGCTGTAGGTAAACCAAAAATACAATTTGGGTCTGTGGCATCTAAGAAGATCCATTCAGCTCCAAGTTTCACTGCACATATCATGTGATTGTCAGCATAGGGAAGCGGTACTTCCTTGTAAGAATATGGAATGGCACGGGTGCCAATCCAGGTAAAATGAGCACTTAAACCACCCAGTTTGCACATTGCAGTAAGAATGCTTGCCATGTCTTTACAGTCGCCATACCGCTTTGCACAAACTTCTGCTGCCTGCCTGGGAATGAAGCCTTCAAGTCCTTCTTCGAATGCTACATACTTTACATGGTTTTGCACCCAGAGGTAGATAGCCTTTGCCTTATCCCTATCGGTTTTTTTACCAAGGCATACACTGTCCGTTATCTTTTTTAAGTTTTCATCTGTAGTAAGGTTTATGTTATTCAGAAAACTCACATTCCAGTTATACAGCTCGTCTAGTGAACTAAACACCGGCACGGTTTCATTGTCGTTCTTGTAACTCGCTACGTAAACCAGCACATGCAAAGCATAATAAGGCATCGTAGTGCCGTCTGCAAAATATTCGTTGCTCTTTATGTTTTGTGCTGTAAACTCAAGCCTTTTGGTTTTGCCCTTCCTGGTTTCTTTTACGCTTACTATGTTTTTGGGGTCGTTCTTTATGATGTAGCGAATGTTTACATCTTCAGGATAAGAAACACTGTAACTCGCATTTGCAACCGGTAAGTAATTGCTAAAATAGAAACTCGAAAGAAAGCGAACATCTTTGTTATAATGTTGTGTCTCTACATGCGAAATACTCCCTTTTGTCATGCGGGGGTAGTCAAAAGAAGTCTCTTTTACATCATCGTAAAATACGCCCTCGCTGGGCGATGACTGCGTTTTAAAATCTGTGACTTTCACTTTTTTGCTACTGTTGCCGTCTGGCACAAGCGTATAGGCCTCTACTTTTTTTAATTCATTGAAACTGCTGTGGTACACTTTGTCTTTGTTGTACATTCCGTTTGCATTATCATCCAGGATCATCATCTCACTGCGCTCTACGGCCTCCGCATAAGGAACCCCTTTGCTAAAATCTATTTCTACAGAACGGGTCACATTTGAAAATACCGCCAACTTGCCCGGAAAGAGCAATTGCATCTGCTCTAATGATTGCCCTCCGGAGGGTGTAGCAGCCAGCAGTAGTAGCACCATGCTGGCAGTGAAAAGCATATATTTCATAGTGGATTTATTTTTTAGTTTCCAGTAATCCGTAATAGTATTGATAGGTAGCGGCTGGTTTACCAGCGTTAAAATATTTACACTCACCATGCAGTTCACCCAGGTAATAATTCAGGTGATATTGAAGTGAGCCATCTTCGTTATAGTATTTAGAAGAACCATGTCTTTCGCCTATATAGAAATTATCTTCCTTCATAATTTTACCACTAGGGTAGTAAATTTTTACCAGGCCGTCGTCCAGTCCGTTTATTCTTTTCCCTTCCATAAAAACCTTCCCATTGCTGAAATAATGGATTCTGTCACCATTAGAATTGCCTTCGTCAAACACCAGGTGTGCGCTTTTTGTGCCGTTCTTATAATAGGCATCTACAGTGCCCCGCTCATTCTTAAGCGGTATCATGGGCAATAATTTGCCTGTTTTGTCTTCATAGCTATATCCAAGAAGAACGTTTTTCTTATAATAATATACTAGGATCAATTGCGAGTTATCCCCAAAATATTTAAGCTCACCCTCAAGTTCACCTTTCTTATAATTTAATTCTTTTTCAATGGCGCCATCCTGATTGTACTGCACATCTTTTCCATCAAGCGCTCCATCTTTGTAGATTTCTACTTCAAACAATTTTCCGCTGTAATAATAGTACTTCCATGTACCTGTCTTTTTTCCGTTGCTGTATTTTCCCTCGGTCTGAATTTTGCCATTTGGGTGCCACGACATATAGGTGCTGTCTGAATTGCCATTTTTATAAAACGACTCCACTTTTTTGGATCCGTCTCCATTGGTCATAAGGTAAGGTCCGTTAAGTTGATAGAATTTATAACTGCTTACAAAATAAGTACTACCGTTAAAATGATTGAAGCGCACTTTGCCGGCGCCTTTATCAAGAGCAGAACTGATCATCAGTTTGCCGGTGGTATCGAACTGCTCTATTTTATTAAACCAACCATAATCGAAGAATTGCACATTGTTTTTGTGCTTATTGGCATTAAAATATTCTGATTGACCATGAACCTTATCGTTGATGTAATATATTTTACTGGTAATGTTGCCCAGCAGATCGTAATAAATGAAAGTACCTTGACGGTTATCATTTACATACCAGCCCTCCTCAGATACCTGGCCGTTTATGTGATAGCTTACAAAATAACCGTTCGCCTCATCCTCTTTATAACTTCCTTCCTGGCTTATTTGTCCTGTAGGATAATAGAAAGTTTTCTTGCCCTCCAACATGCCTTCTTTATAAATTCCTTTTGCCGATAATTTCCCGTTTTTGTAATAATAGTTAAACTCACCCTCTCCAAGGCCCTCCTTGGAATAATACCCTTCGCTTTGTTTAGTTCCTTCAGGGCTATAGAAGGCAATATTTGCATTGCCTTTGCGGCTGGTAGTGTTGCTGATGATCGTTCCTTTTTTATCTAAAAACTTTAGGTCTCTAAGACGGCCTTTTTCATATATGCCCTCGCTAAAAAGAATACCGTCATCATCAAAATCCTGGCTAAGGCCGTCAACTTGCCCTTTTTTATAAACTGATTTTCTGGCTATTTGCCCATTGGAGTAATAATAGAGTGCCTCGCCGTCTAGTTCACCCTTTTCAAAATTTTCTATTTTTTCTGGTTTCGTATCATCGTAATAGCTTTTCCACTTGCCTGTTTTCTTGCCTTCCAGGAAGCTTCCTTCAGATTTAGTTTTTCCATTCTCGTGGTACTCTTTGTAGATTCCCTCTGCGTAGTCTTTTACATATTTTACTTCGGATGCTTTGCTGCCATTGGTATGATAGAAAACCTGGTCGCCTTCCTGCAAATCATTTACGTAGTACGTGATCGTTTTTAGAGAGCCATCACTATCATAATACTTTGCCGGTCCTTCTTTTTTGCCGGCCTTGTAAGTAATTGAGGACGAAATGTTCCCGCTGTATAAGTAAGACGTTTGAATTCCCTGCAGTTTATCATCGGCATACGTACCTGTGGTATAAGGTAAACCGTTATCGTTCCAGGCGTCACTCTTGCCGTGGGCCTGGCCATCCTTGTAACTGGTTAATTCTTTTAGAATGCCATTATCATAGTAGTAATGCCAGGCTCCTGACCTTGCGGACTCTCCTGCAAAATTCCCTTTTGACCTTACCTGTCCATTGTCAAAATGAAATGTCCAGGGGCCTGAAAGGATAGACTCATTTTTCGAATTTTTGGTATAGGAACCTTTACCTACAACCTCACTTTTTTCAATGTAGTATCGGGTAGGGGCTGTTTCCCTTTTGGTAAAATTTAATACCTGCGTTTCCCTAATTTCATTCAGGTAGGTGCTAGCCGCTGTAGCAAACAGGCTTATCTTCTTTTTCTCTTTGTTATTATATTCTTTAACGCTTTTAATGTCCACTTCACTGAACATATTGAACACCATCGGTTCAAACATTCCGTTGTCCCACAAATTTTTAAAAAGGGGTACATAATACTGCATCCAAAAGCCTTTATCATTGGCGCTGTACTCAAGTTTTTCTATCACTACCTGTAATTGTCGCACAATCGGGTCCTCCAGGTCTGCTTTCAATTTGTATTTTTTATCAAGGGATGCTTTGCTGGTGAGAATATCCTGTATCTCTTCAAAGTTGTCTTCTTTACCAGGTTTATACTTTTGAAGGTATTCGTTGGCTGTTGTATTTACCTCAGAAATTGTTTGCAAAAAAGAGATAGACTTCTTTTGATATTGGTTAGTAGGAGCTATCAGTAAATTGGTAGAAAAACTTAGCATTGCCTGTACCATGTTACCCTTTAATAATGCCAGCTGACCAAGATAATAATGGGCAGAAGTATAGTAAGGGTTAATCATAGCACATCGCTGAAAATTCGGTAGGGCTTCGTCATACCTGGACTGGCGGAAGAGTGTAATTCCCTTGTTGAACCATGCCAGGAAATTGTGTGGATTTTGACCGACGATGCTATCATAAACGCTCAATGCAAGCTCAGTCCGTTTTGTATCGTCGTACACATTAGCCAGGAAGCCGTACCAGGTTAACTTCTTTTGGGGGAATAAAGATAACCCTGTGTGACAGTATTTTTCTGCCTGAACGTAGTTACTGTCAAGATAATAGCTTAGAATTAATTCATGCAATACGGTGGCATAGCTTGTATCACTTTGCGGAACTTTTAAATAAAGCTCAATGGCTTCTTTGTATTTTCCATCATCGTGCAGAGGTACGGCTTTGCTAATAATTTCTTTACTGTCTATTAAAGGGTTCAGTAATGCTCTTTGTGTATAAGCAGGGGTGTATGCAGTGAAGCATACAATAAGGAACAAGAAGATAATTCTCATTTCAGGGTAGGTTTTGGGTTTAGTAATTGTTATTCCGGGTCTGGATGATAAATGTAAGCTATGGTGAACGTTTACGAAAAAAAAAGAATATTTATTTTCTATTCCTGTTCATTTGTTTAGTTGGTGATACCGCTCTCAACCAACAATTTTATTAGGAAAACTTTATATACCTGTTCTTTACTCTGTCATGAACAGAGGAGTTCATAACACTGCCTTGCAATCTCCAGTTCTTCGTTGGTAGCAATCACCAATATTTTTACAGGAGAACCAATGGTATTAATCTCTCGCAAGGGTCCGGTTGCCTGCACGTTTTTTCCCTCGTCTATATTTATACCAAGGTATTGCAAGTTGTTGCAAACCTGCTCCCGGATGTTGGCGGCATTTTCTCCAACACCGCCGGTGAAAACAATTGCATCGAGGCCGTTGAGAACGGCCGCATAAGCGCCTATGTATTTTTTGATCCGGTACGTATAAATGGCCGTGGCCATGATGGCATCTTCGTTGCCAGCGGCTGCCGCCGTATTGATATCTCTCATGTCGCTCAACCCGGTAAGGCCCTGCATACCACTTTGCTTATTCAGTAAGTCGCTTACTTCCGCTGCAGTATATCCCAATTTATTGACGAGGTGAAAAATTACAGACGCATCTATATCCCCCGAACGGGTACCCATTACGAGGCCACTCAAGGGCCCCAAGCCCATACTGGTATCTAAAGATTTTTCTGCTTCTACAGCAGCTATACTGCAGCCGTTACCCAGGTGGATGGTAATCAATTTAGCATCCGGGTTATTCAAATACGCTGTGGCCTGGCTACTCACGTATTTATGAGATGTGCCATGGAAGCCATAAGCCCTGATGCGGTGCTCGGTATGGAATTTTTTGGGAATAGCATAGCGAAATGCATGTGGCGGCATGCTTTGGTGAAAGGCAGTATCAAATACCGCCACCTGCCTGGCCCTGCTGAAGATTTTTTCGGCAACTTCAATGCCGAGGTAATTGGCAGGGTTATGTAACGGAGCCAGTAAAAACAATTCTTTTATTTTTTCCTTGATGGCAGTATCAATAATGGTGGTTGCTTTGAAAGCTTCGCCGCCGTGTACTACCCGGTGGCCTACTACATCTATTTCGTTGGGATCTTTTATTACAGCATCTGCACCGGCTGTTAGTAATTGTGCAACTTTCAACAAGCCGGCTTCATGCGTAAGAATGCTACCCGTTTCCTTCAGTTGCTTTTCCTCGCCATTTAAAAATATCTTGTGAGATATCTGCGCATCCTCTATGCCTATTCTTTCTACCAAACCGCTGCACACCGGCAACTGCCCCGGCATTTTAAACAATTGGTATTTTATAGAACTACTGCCGCTGTTTATTACAAAGATGTTCATTGTGTTGAAATATTTTTTGAACTTTTTAAGCCTGGGTTAACTAGTTAATAAGTTAATTAGTTTATTAGTTAACTAGTCAACTAAACACTAATCCACTAATAAACTAATCCACCAATCCACGAATAAACTAATCCACCAATCAACTAATCCACCAATCAACTAATTCACCAATCAACTAATCTCCAAATCAACTAATCTCCAAATCACTCTTCCTGCGCCTGTATCGCTGTAATAATAACGGTATTAAAAATATCATCCACCGTGCACCCTCTGCTTAAATCGTTGATGGGTTTGTTAAGCCCCTGCAACATAGGGCCAATGGCGAGTGCTCCGGTTTCTCTTTGCACCGCCTTGTAAGTATTGTTGCCTGTATTCAAATCCGGAAAAATAAGTACGCTTGCCTGGCCGGCTACTTTCGAATCGGGCATTTTTTGTTTGCCCACGATGGGGTCTACAGCAGCATCGTATTGTATGGGCCCTTCCACATTCAGGTCGGGTCTTTTTTGTTTTACGATGGCTGTGGCCAGTCGCACTTTTTCTACATCCACTCCTTCGCCAGATGTACCGGATGAGTAAGACAGCATGGCTATCCTTGGCTCGATGCCGAAGCGCAAACTGCTTTCTGCAGAAGAGATGGCGATCTCTGCCAATTGTTCGGCTGTGGGATCGGGGTTTACGGCGCAATCACCGAAAACCGCAACCCTGTCTGGCAGGCACATAAAAAATACAGATGATACAGTAGCAATACCGGGCTTGGTTTTTACGAACTGCAACGCCGGCCTGATGGTATGCTGCGTAGTATGAATGGCACCCGACACCATCCCATCGGCATGGCCCTTGTGCACCATCATGGTACCAAAATAGGAGCCATCCAGCATGAGGTCGGCGGCTGTTTCCATTTTAAGGCCTTTAGTTTTTCTGAGTTCAAAAAGCGTTTCTACGTAATCGTTGTAATGCTCAGACTTTTCCGGATCTACTATTTGTATGCGGCTGAGGTCCAGGTTTAGGCCGAGGCGTTTGATCGAGGCGGCAATTTCGGCGGGGTCACCCAGCAAAGTGAGCGTTACAATTTCCTGGTTAATGAGGCGTGCTGCTGCTTTTAATATCC
>JANPJW010000142.1:0-1866 GCA_031425715.1 Chitinophagaceae bacterium
ACTGTAGGAGGTACAACTTATGCTTTGGATAACCCAAGGTGGAAGATTGACAACAGCAACCCTGCTTTTGTTTCTATCATCTTAACAGATCCCAGCAACACATCTGCCCCAGGTACTTTGCTTTGTAACACACTGGTAAGGATATCTGTAACCCTCACGAGAAACACTTCAGACATTTCTACTTTCACACTAAGTGCAAGGTTAAGAAAAGCCGATGGTGAGGTGAACCTGGCCAACAATTTGAATTCAATCATTTTTGCCGCAGACTAAAATGTAACATCAACAGAGGGGTAACCATTCCCCTCTGTTATTAAAAATATTTTAAAAACACTATTATGAAATTTAATTTAAAAAGCAACCGTTTCAAGTGCCTTCTAGCCGCTGGCTTTATGGTGGCTTCGCTGAACGGTATCGCCCAAAACAGGCAGGCCGTGATAGCTGATCCAAAACTTGACGCACTGGAATTAACTGATTTTTCTGGTAGCAGGTTAGATCCCGCTAATCTGCATGCAGATCGGTTGATCAAACTGAAAATACCTGTAACCATCGACAACGGCGGAATGGCATTGCCGGCGGGTAGTGCGAAGATCAAAATTGGTTTAGGTTCAAAGCTTATATTAGACCCGGGCTTTGATGTAGCAGATGCTGGAGCGGGCAGTTATTTTAAGTGGACTTCCGAAGAAAATGGTGGACAATTACAGGTTACAGGAGAACTGGTGAACACCCTTCCTGCAAACATGACTACCATCAATCTTTCTCTTAGGTTGAAAGTAAAAGAAGAAGGCAATTCTGCTATTACTGCCAATTTTTTAATTACCAATCACAATACCACTGCAGTTTTATCTGACAAAAACGGAGCAAACAATGCCAGTGCTATGTTTTACAAAATTGGTAAGAACGTTCCCGTTGATCCTTCAACACTAAACGGTAATCTTAAACTGTCTGTTTTTCCCAACCCGGCTAAGAATGTGAACACTGTAAACATTAGTGTGCTACAGGGAACATTGGTGGGTACTTACAGGATCTCTATGTATGATCTTGCAGGTAAATTGATTCAGGCAAAAGATGTACAGTTAAATCTTGCAACTAATTTTCCATATAGTTTTGGTACACTCGCCGCAGGAAAATACCTGATTAAGGTAACAAATGCAAAAGGCACAGAATCATCCGTACTGAAGTTTGAAAAGTTATAATAACTGGTCGGTTAGTTTCAGGTAATAAGCAGGTAACAGGAAATGTTGTTACTTGTGTTGGTAAAAAGCATGCATGAATTTTCATGCATGCTTTTTTTTATTGGGGTAGTGATACCTGAATGCAACAATCCTTTCAAACATTAGCAGCTAATATGCTAAATAACGCTGCCATAAAACTGATCCTCTTTAACGAATGCTTAGGTTAAACTTTCGAAAGCACGAGTTGATAGCTAAACGCAATCTCTCTATGAGCCGAGGGTTACACTGGGCATGAAATAGGAAAAGGCGCCTGAGTATTTTTAAACCTCGATTGATATTAGTACTGTTTAAAGCCCCATTTTACAGGTTTTCCGTTGCAAAGAGACTGCTCCGTATATAAAATTTTGCCGGGAAGGCGGGAAGGCGATAAGAAACTTAGTCTGACGGTACGTCTGACCACCTTCCCGCCATCCCGGCTTGATATAAATACTGTTTAAATATCCATACTACTGCTGTTCGTTTGCTACGGGACTGACTCGTGTATAAAATTTTGCCGGGAAGGCAGGAAGGTGATGAGAAAACGTAATCTGACAGCACGTCTTACCGCCTTCCCGGCAATTATCTTCTTAAATACAAGGATTGCAAACTTTGGTGCAAAGGCCTTAGCGCCTTTAAAGTTGGTATGAAGTATTAG
>JANPJW010000143.1:0-24048 GCA_031425715.1 Chitinophagaceae bacterium
TTATTGCAGCAGAAATTCCCTTGCCGGCAATATGGATGCAAAACCTTTAAATACAAAAAAGGAAGCAAGGGAAAATAAGGTTCCAACAACAAAGGTTGACACCAAACTCCTGAGTTTTACGATGTTCAAAAAGGGAATGGCCGTGGCAGATATTGCAATGGAAAGAAAGCTAACCGCCAATACTATCGAAAGCCATCTTGCTTATTATGTTGGGCTGGGCGAAATAGATCTCGATCAAATGGTGCCTGTATCAAAACAACAGCTTATTCTGGATGCAGTTAAAATTCATGGATCACTTAGCCATAAAACACTCATAGAAAATCTCCCTTCTACTGTAAGCTACGGTGAAATTAAAATGGTTTTATCAGCACAAAAAGACAATTTTAACGCAGTTCCTTAACCTATACAGCTCCTTCACTAAATGCAATGTTATTGGATATTCTTAAAGCCTATTTGCCCCCGGTTACTATTTTTACCAAAAGCTCCTATAATTACTTCAGATGCGGATATAGCAACAGAAAATCCAAAATATCCATCGGTCATTCCGGTATCATCATTTATTTTTCTTCGATAGGATGCGGAAGCTCCAGATGAATTGAAAACATAGCCACTTCCGGTGTTCAACAAGCCGTTTGCGGCATCTGATCGGTAAGCGCCTATAATTGCAACGGATGCACTTTTGGATACGCTGATTCCAAAGTTATCATTGGCTGCGCCGTCTGGAGCGGTTATTTTTGCCTGTGATCCCCACAAGTTTCCTCCCAGCAGAGACCTGAAGTAAGTGTATGCGCTGCCCTGTGAAAAATTAGCGCCAATATCGTCGCCGCTTGCACCAATTACAAGCCCATATGAAAATACAGAAACACTTACACCAAAATAGTCATCTGCATCACCATCCGAAGCTGTAAGTTTTTGATGATATGCCTGGCCGCTGGTCCAGCCACCTGCATTTGTAAATTCATAAAAACTATAAGCACTCCCCTGGTCCGTATTTGCACCAACATCATCCAGGTAAGCACCTGCAATGATGTACGAGTCGCTGATGCTTACACTGGCACCAAAACTATCATCAGAAGCACCGTCGCTGGCTGTTAGTTTGGCCATGTAAAGCCAATTGGCCCCGGTCTTTGAATACACATAAGCACTTCCCTGGTTTATGTTAGCCCCAATATTATCTCCGTAAGCACCCGCAACAATTGTGCTGTCTGAGATACAAACACTGTGTCCAAAAAAATCATTGGCCAGGCCATCTACGGCTGTTATTTTGATCTGCTGTGTCCATTGGGTACCCGATCGGGCAAATATATAAATACTACCCTGGTTGGCATCAGCTCCAACATCATCGCCCCATGCCCCAATTACTGCAAAGTCGCCACTAATACTTACCGATGCGCCAAAATAATCGTCGTTTTCTCCATCTGCAGCGGAGATAATATCCTGTAATTCCCAGACACCGTTGTTCCTGTAGTAAATATAGGCTCCACCCTGGTTTTTAAAAACATTGAACGGGTATCCAACCCTTTTATTTTGCGCACCAACAATAGCATAGTCACCATCTATTGACACGGCACAACCAAACTCGTCACCTGGTGAGCTACCAGCAGGGTTTATCGGTTGCGCAGGATTTTGATCTGTGTTGCTGTACAACAACGATAGCCAATTTGAACCATCAAACATGTAAATGGTTTTTTTATTGATATCGTAAACCAATAATCCGGTAGCGGGATTGATGATTGCATTTCTTTGACTGGTGGTCATTGTTGTAATAAGTGTTCCTTTATTGGTACTGCTTATTTCCAGTTGGGCGCTGGGATGTGGTGCATTGGTACCGATGCCCACATTTTGCGAAACAGCTTTTGCAAAAAATAAGCTTGTTATAATGCATGTAAATAATTTCCCTGTCAATGAAAAATATAGCTGCCTCATAAAATTAATTTTAGGTTCCCCGACAGGCTATGGCTATGAAATAATTTAGCCTATAAAGAGCCTATAGCTATATACAAATTATTTTAAAATAATACATGTGAAAGAGTGTTTCCACTAAAGATTATAGAATTTCAACCAGTTGTTTTTCGTCCGTATATTTTTCGTCAAAAGCTCTCGTTTTTTCAACTAAAAAATCAGTGTTACGGGTTAGGGATCCAATCCTGCAGTTCGGCAGGGATTTAAAAAATTATGAAATCTTAATTGAAACTAAAATGTGCAGGTTTTTGATTTACGTTGATCAAACGAAATCAAACAAATATTAAATGGAATAATAACCGGGGGATTTTTTTTATGTGAAAGGCTGTTTTTCTTCAACTAAAATTTATTTTGAAATAATTTTTCCGCTGGATACCAACAAAACAAATTCGTCTCTTTCATTTCGGCTGATGGGCAGTTCGTATTTTTCCAGCTTAACAGTGAAACCTTCGATGCTTTTTATGGCAGGGATATAAACGATAAATGATCGGTGGATGCGGTAAAATTTTCCTGCCAGCAATTTTTCTTCTATCCCGGAAATGGTATGATAAGTAACTATTGATTTATCTTTTGTAACTATCCTGATATATTCTTTCAAAGCTTCGATATATAGAATTTCTTCAAAGAAAATCTTTACGAGGCCTCCATCTGCTTTCACAAAAAAATAGTCTTCGTTTTCTTTAGGAGATGCAACTTCTTTTTGCTCTGAAACAACAGGCCGCAAAAATTTCCATGCTTTGTTTAAGGCCAGTAAAAAGCGCTCAATGGCAATGGGCTTTAGCAGGTAATCAATGGCATTGGCTTCAAAACCTTCCATGGCATGTTCCCTATAAGCAGTGGTAAAAATTACAGCAGGTGGGTTGGTCATCGATTTTAAAAACTGAAAGCCTGTAAGGCCGGGCATATTTATATCAAGAAATACGAGTTCAACAGGCGTGGTTGTTATGCCATGCAGTGCTTCCTGTGCATTTTTATAGTTTCCCTGCAACAGCAGCCGGGTATCCTTGCTTATAAAGTCTGCGAGAATTTCTCTTGCTATAGGTTCATCATCAATAACGGCGCAGGTAATGGGATTCATAATAAATTCAATTTTAAATTTACTAAATAGCTGTTATTGGTATGCTGCATTTTCAAATCATATTTTCCCTCGTATTGCATGTTAAGTATTTCTTTTACACTGCTGATACCAATACCTTCGGCAGCGCCGTTTTCATAGTAACTGTTTTCAACAATAAAACTAAGCTGCTCTTTTATAACATGCAGTTTTACTTTCATCCAGTTATTTACAGACTTTTCCTTCATACCATGCTTAAAAGTATTTTCCACAAATTGTATGAGCACTAATGGTATAATCATTTGCCCGTTCACTTGTCCTTCTACCTTCATCTCTATAATTGTATCCTGCTCGTACCGGAGTTTTTCAAGCGAAATATAACTTTCTAAAAATCTTATTTCATTTGCCAAAAGTACTTTGTCATCATTACAGTCCCTAATCACATAACCCATTATATTAGATAGCTGTTTAAGGGCAAGAGGAAGTTTTTGGCTGTTGGCTCTTGCAAGGCCATACAAATTATTAAGTGTATTAAAATAAAAATGTGGGCTCAATTGCTTCTTTAATAAATCGAGCTGTAACTCCTTGTTCACTACCCAAAGCTGAATTCTCTTTTTTTCTGTATGCCGGTATTGCCAGTAAAATTTGAGTGTGTAAAATGCTGAAACCTTTACGATATATTTTCCAATTTCTGTCCATGAACCGTATAGCAGTGATCTGAATGAGATGGTATCCTGAGATGATGCAGCCAACCATTCCTGACCTGAATTAAATATTAAATACAGCAGCGATATCCATAAAAAATGATGCGCAATAAATAACAGGATATTAAGGGAAATAATTTTCCACGTAGATAAATCGTAAAGCCTGTTTAATAAAAACCACAAACCACCTGTAAAAGCAAGATGTTGCAGCCAGTTGACCGGGTAAAAACCTGCTGGCAATGTGCAGGAAGCGCATTGAAATTTTGTTATTGCATATTGAATGGTAAGAATAAATACTTCTATTAAGGCATACACAAAAAACGATATGCGCCAGAATTTTTGTTCCTGGCTTTTGTCATCTGTTGAAAGCGGTTTTATCTTATAGAATTCATCTTTCATCTTCCAGCTTCAAAATAAATTTAAAGTCTTCTTTTATGTATCGGCCAGCATAAAGCTCTGCTAACTTTTGGCTTATTTCTTTGTCCCGCAAAAATGGTAACAGAACATGTCTTTCAGATTGTTCTGTTATATAAAATTCCATCTGCCTGGGTGAAAATTTTAGATTGATTGTTTGATATGTAGTATGCATACAACCAGATTCTGATAAAATTTTATCTATGAATCCGGCTAGCAGCAACGGCTGAATTTTAAGCGACTCGTACTCCCCGCTAACAGCTAAAACAAGCTTTAATTTGTTTTCCTGCTGGTTTAGCAATTGTGTATAGTTGTGTAAAAACTGAATTTCTTTTTTTACATCAATCAGCCTTTCCCTTGTTTCATAAATTACATATTCCATTACTTTGGCGAGTTGTAAAATAGGGCCTGTTGCATTTTGAGGCATTTTATCTGCTACAGTTTGCAAATGCTCAATTGTTTTAAAATAAAAGGAAGGATTTAAATGCCAGTTAAGCATTTTAAGACTCAGTTCTTTATTGGAAAGGGCAAGCGCATTTCTTTGTTTTTCTTCCTGCAGGTAATTATAAAAATAGGCCGCCAGGTAAAACCATGATAGTCTGAAAGTATGTTTTAAAAGCTGGTAATTTAAGTAAGAAGATTCTTTGCCACTATCTAACACGGCAACCTGTCTTTCCGAGACAGCTCTTGTAATTTCCTGCAGATGGTTATAAAAAAAGCCAATGAGTTGCTGCACAGGACCAAACCAACACCAGGAATAAAACGCATAAAATACAAGATTGACAAATATCTGAACGGTGATGCTTTGGTTCACCGCCTTTGATGCCACCCACCAAATGGGCCAAATAAGGATGCATTGAAAGATCCACATTACCAGGTGAAATTCAATGATACTTATTCTGCGGGTGCCAAAATTATTAAGAATAATAAAGAAGATCAATTGCACACATGCCTCTGCCAATGCGTATAGTGCAAATACTTTTAACCAATAGCTGGTCTTTGTGCTATAATTAAAATGCCATCTCATTACCTTGTATAAAGTTAACGAGATGGCATTCCTTTTATATGTAGGAGCTAATATTTCTCCAAGTGGTGTAACCTCTTCAACAGGCTATTTAGTCTATTCAACCATTGCGGGAGTTACACTCATTTCATCTTCCGAAATCGTCTTGTAAGCGTACAATATCGTCCTCATCACTTGGATGATTGCTGTCTGTGTGTTGCCATATTTCTGCCACTATTCCCCACGTGTCCAGTCCTACTAAGCGATGCCTTTCCCCTTTTTTCAGGTTGATAATGTCACCGGGCTTCAATATTATCAGGTCTTTTTCGGCATCATCGTCACTTTTTATAACACCTGCCTTGCCATTTATCAATTTCCAAATTTCTGCCCGACGATGATGGTATTGCCAGCTCAGTTTCTTGCCCGGTTCTACCAGTAAGATTTTTGGGCTTAGTTTACCAGCAATGCTGACTTCACTGCTGGTTAAATTTGGGAAGAAATTCTCTATAAATCGTTCAGCATCAGCCTCTTCTATCAAAAAAAATCCACCCCATGGCCGATTCATATCTCTATCCTGAATCCGCACCATGGTAGTGATATAATCTTCCACTTCTTTGAATACGTCCTCTTTTTGCTGATCCTGAAAAAAAACTTTTTGATTCATATAAAATATTATTTTAATTTATCTACCCATATACAACATGAGTATCTGAACATCACTCGGGTTTACGCCGGAGATTCGAGAAGCCTGTCCCAATGTTTTTGGCTGTATTTTAATGAACTTCTGCCTTGCTTCGTTGCTTAAAGATTGAAGTTTTTCGTAATTAAAGTTGCCCGGAATTTTTAGGTCTTCCAACTGGCTCATCTTACTTACCAACTCTTTTTCCTTTTCAATATAGGAATGATACTTTATTTGAATTTCTGCTTCTTCCAATTCCTCCTTATCGAATGAGTTTAGAATGTCGGCAAGAGAAGGAAATGCTGCAACTAGGGTTGGTAACTCTACACCTGGTCTTAAAAGAAGCTGTGCCGCTTTTTGCCTGAAAGTTAATAATGCAGAACCTACCGCTGTCAGATAGTTTTCAGACTCGGCAGGTTCGATGGGAAATTCGTTTAAAATATCTTTTATGCGATTGACGGCTGCTTTTTTTGCTATTACCCTGTCCATTCGCTGTTGACTGGCCAAGCCAAGGCGGTAACTAATTTCTGTCAATCTCATATCTGCGTTATCTTGTCTCAAAAGAGTTCTAAACTCAGCCCGGCTTGTAAACATGCGGTAAGGTTCATCAGTTCCCTTATTCACAAGATCATCAATCAAAACACCAATATAGGCCTCGCTTCTTTTTAAGATAAGTGCATCTTCTTTGATACAGGCCTGGTGTGCATTAATGCCTGCCATTAAACCCTGGCAAGCTGCCTCCTCATAACCTGTAGTTCCGTTTATCTGACCGGCGAAGAATAAATTCTTAATGAGCTTTGTTTCAAGACTATGAGTGAGTTGGGTGGGGGGAAAGAAATCATACTCAATAGCATAACCCGGTCTAAACATTTTACAATTTTCAAAACCTGGTACTTTCCTCAATGCTTTAAGTTGAACATCTTCGGGCAAGGATGTAGAGAAACCGTTGACATAAATTTCGATTGTATTCCAACCTTCTGGCTCTACAAACAACTGATGCCGATCTCTTTCAGCGAAACGATTGATTTTATCTTCTATGCTCGGACAATACCGCGGTCCAGTACCCTGAATGCGACCCTGGTACATTGGACTACTTTCAAAACCCGTCTTTAATAAATCATGAACTTCCTGGTTAGTATAAGTAATCCAGCAACTTCGCTGTTGATTAGACTGAAGAGCAGGTTTTTGCAAATAGCTAAACCCAACTATCTCCTCATCTCCTGTTTGCTTCTCCATCTTGGAATAATCCAGACTCCTTCCGTCAACACGTGGTGGAGTACCCGTTTTTAAACGATCAGTTTGAAAACCGAGGCTTACCAATTGCTCGGTTATCCCTGTAGCGGCCTTTTCTGCTACCCTACCTCCACCAAAATTTTTTTCACCTATGTGGATCACCCCATTTAAAAAAGTTCCATTTGTAAGAACAACAGCTGTCGCCATCACCTCGTGCCCCATTCCTGTAACTACACCTTTCACAAGACCATCTTCAACCAGCAGGCTATTCACCATATCCTGGTAGAAATCTACGTTTGGAGTAGATTCCAGCATTTCTCTCCAGGTATTTGCAAACATCATTCTATCACTTTGAACCCTCGGACTCCACATTGCAGGTCCTTTAGAACGGTTTAACATCCTAAACTGAATCATACTTTTATCGGAAACCAAGCCGCTATAACCTCCCATCGCATCAATCTCCCTCACTATTTGTCCTTTTGCAATTCCCCCCATAGCAGGATTACAGCTCATTTGGGCGATGGTCTGCATGTTCATGGTAATCAAAAGTACCTTGCTACCAAGGTTTGCAGCAGCTGCAGCAGCTTCACAACCAGCATGCCCGGCACCCACTACTATCACATCATATTTATCAAACATGTTGCAA
Source organism: Chitinophagaceae bacterium (assembly GCA_031425715.1). Lineage (GTDB taxonomy): Bacteria > Bacteroidota > Bacteroidia > Chitinophagales > Chitinophagaceae > Ferruginibacter. The sequence goes on from JANPJW010000143.1 coordinate 7,696, forward strand.
AGGTATTAAACTGTGCTGTTTTAGATTTCATTAAAAGAAGAGTTATATAAAAGCAGAGGCTCCACGTGGAACACTTAGTTCTAGCCTACAAGGGGAATAACAGGTTTCACGTGGAACAAGTTAATAACTGTACTAAGTGGTGACGGTTGGAATCGAGTTATCTGAAAGAGGTTATAACTGGCCAAAATAAAGTTGCAGGTAGAAATCTTCTTTCTCCGTCATTATTTGCTTTTGATTGGGAGTCTGATCATCGTAGCCAATTAGGTGTAGAACGCCATGAAATATCACCCTGTGTATTTCCCTGCGAAACGAGTTGTTAAATCGAAGGGAGTTATCCTTAACTGTATCTGTGCTAATATATACTTCCCCATCTGTATTACTACCTCCTTCCGTTGAAAGGTTGAAGGTTATGATATCAGTGAAATAATCATGTTGCAGATATGTTTTGTTAATATCTAACAGATACTGATCTGAACAAAAAATAAAATTAAGCTGCCCTACCTTACACTGTTCCATTTCGAACATTCTCACAATGAACCTTTTTAATATCACACGATTAGAAAGACTAATTTTTTCCAGAAAATTGAAACTTATATGCATTGTTATATTTCTTAAATCGAAATTACTGCCTTTTCTTATAGGCTATCTTTGCCAGCCATCTAATGAGGTTGAAACCGGACCATGTATAAAAAATTATCAGAAATAAAAATCGGGAGATCAGTCGTTATCCACTCTTTTGAAAGTGACGACATCTTCCTAAAGCTAATGGAGATGGGCTGTGTTCCAGGTGAGACTATAACGGTAGATCAAATAGCTCCGTTCAGAGATCCTATTTCAATAACGGTTGCTGGCTACCAATTAAGCCTTAGACTGAATGAAGCAGATCAAATATTAGTTGAAGAAATATAATTTATTTTATATATGTTAATAGGTTTGTATTTTGGGTCCTTTAACCCGGTTCACAATGGCCACTTGATTATTGCAAATCACATTCTAAACAGCGGCATTGCAAAGGAAGTTTGGTTTGTCATCTCACCACAAAACCCGTTTAAAAATTCAAGTACCTTACTAAATCAGAATCATCGGCTAAGCCTCGTAAAGATTGCAATAGACGAAGAGTCAAATTTAAAAGCCAGTAACATTGAGTTTCAGTTACCGAAGCCATCCTACACCATAACCACATTAACCTACCTGCAGGAAAAATATCCGACACAACAATTTGCAATCATAATGGGGAGTGATGGATTTCAAAATATCCACAAGTGGAAAAATTCCGAAGCCATCCTAAAGGACTACCAAATCATTATTTACAAGCGCCCGGGGTTTGATGTAGAAACCAACTACCCGGCAAATATTACGGTACTAGAAGCTCCACTTTTAGAAATTTCGAGTACCCATATTCGTCAGCTTATCCGGGAGAAAAAATCAATCAGGTACCTTGTTCCAGATGCTGTAAAAAAAGAAATTGAAATCCAAAACTATTATGCATCATCACTAGAGAATCCAACCTAGCAGCAGGCAACCCAGCACGATGAGTGGTGTGTGCAACTTTGTATATTTTAATACAATGAACGTAGCACAGATAACGGCAAAGTTCAGGAGCATATTTGAGTCCATATTTTTGAGAGGCATACCCCTTAATAAATATAATGCGCCTGCCCACATAAAACCTACTACCACGGCATTGATACCTTCCAGCGCTCTATACACTAATACGTACTTTTTAAGATATTGCCACACCGGAAAAAAAAACAAAACCAGTAGAGCACTCGGTAAAAAGATAGCAATAGTACCGATAAAGCAGCCGAGTAGCTGCATCTTAAAACCCTCTTCTTTTAAAGCCATACCTCCCGTAAAAGTAGCTACAGAAAAAACAGGCCCCGGTATTGCCCTTACAACGCCATAACCGGTTAACAAATCGCTCCGTTCAATTTTAATACTATTTGGATTATTCTCTTTAACCCTCAACGAAGTTGGTCTGGCCACATACTGATCCAACATAAGCGGGAGCAGCACATCACTGCCTCCAAAAACGATACTGCCAAATCTGTAAAAGTTCTCAAAAAGATTGAACGCTTTTTTATGCTCCCATTCCTGTTTGCGGGCCAGCTCACTAAAAACTCCCGCCAGTGCAAAAACCAATACAAAAAGCCAGATATTGGTCCATTTGATTTGCCTGGGTTTCGTTGCTTCTTTTTCAGGAATGCGCTTATCACTAAGATTGGTAACAAACCCACCAGCAATCAACACAAGCGGAAAAACCCAGGGAACCTTAAATAATAAAAAGCAAATAATCATAGAAACAAGCATGATCATTTGAGTAATGAAATTCTTGATAGATATATTAAATGCCCGTACAGCAGCATAAATTAAAAAACCTATAGCCATTGGTTCGATAAACTTTAAGACTCCTGATGTTAAATTTTGGCCAGGATAAAGGGTAAGCAAAAAAGAAAAAGCTCCCATTAAAATACACGCTGGTAGCAACCACAGTATTAAAGTAAGTACTGCCAAAACCACACCTCCACGTTTATAACCAATGAGCGTTAAGGTTTGAGTGCTGGATGCTCCGGGTAACATCTGGCAAAACGAATTATACTCTATCAGTTCTTCCTCTGTTACATCTCTTCGTTTATTAACAAACGTCTTAAACATCATACCAAGATGACCTTGGGGACCCCCAAATGCACTAAGGCTGTAAATAAAAACAGCCTTTAAAAAAGGTATGTGTCGTAAAATAGTCAATCAAAAAGCTGCCTGGTTGATAAAATGATATGTGCGCAAATCTTATTTCTTTAATCCAATTTCTCTTAACCGCTCATTCAAATACTCTCCGGCGGTGGCATCTTCATAACCTATTGGATGCTTATCATCCACACAGCTTTCGAGGCACTTTAAACTCATACTTCCTTTTGGGTGGAGAAAAAAAGGAATAGAAAATCTGCTGGTATGCCACAATTCCTCCCTGGGATTTACCACCCGATGGGTTGTACTGCGCAATTGATTGTTGGTTAACCTCTGCAACATATCGCCTACATTTACCACAATTTGTTCGGGTAAAGAAGTAACTGCCACCCACTCATTTTTCTTAGTGAGAATTTCTAATCCATCTGCCGAAGCTCCTACAAGCAGGGTAATCAGATTTATATCTTCATGTTGCTCTGCCCTAATAGCACTCTTGGGAGTTTCTGTTATGGGTGGATAATGAATAGCCCTTAAAATGGAATTTCCATTGTAAATAAATTGGTCAAAATAGTTTTCTTCAAGACCAAGGTAAAGGGCTATCGCTTGCATGAGGGCATTGCCGGATTTTTCAAAAGCACGATAAGAGGCATTAAAGGTTTCATTGAATCCCGCTACCTGCGAAACAAGTACATTGCCTGGATAGGCTTCATCTTTAAAATCATCTCTTGCAATTTGTCCAAATTGAAAAAACTCTTTTAAATCGGGTGCTTCGCTACCTTTTGCATGTTCTTTGCCAAAACTGGTATACCCACGTTGGCCTGCCAAGCCTGCTACTTCATAGCTTTTTTTATGTTCCAACGGAAGAGAGAAAAATTGTTGTACATGTTCATAGAGATCATTAATTAATTCATCTGAAATGCCGTGGTTTTTAACTGCTACAAAACCTACTTCTTCGTAGGCTTTGCCAAGGGAACGCACAAAAGCATCTTTTTTATCAGGATCGTTGCTCAGGAAATCAGCAAGATCAACGGAAGGAATAGACATTAATACAAGGTATTTTATGTAATAAAAAATTTTAAATTAAAGGTTATAGCGGGCACTGATCTCAAGCATACGATCTATAGGTTTTCTGGCAGCCAGTCTCAACTCCTCTTCCATTTCAATTGCAGGAATCTCATACTTTAAACATAGGTATAATTTTTCCAATGTATTTAATTTCATATACGGGCAATCATTGCATGCGCAGGAATTATTAGGTGGTGCTGGTATAAAGGTTTTTGTGGGATTGGCTTTTTGCATCTGATGCAGAATACCGGCTTCTGTGGCCACTATAAATTCCTGGCTGGTATCCGTCTGCGAAAACTTTAAAAGGCCCGTAGTGCTGCCTATATAGTCTGCAATGGCCAACACAGGTTCTTCACACTCGGGGTGAGCAATCAATTTCGCCTTTGGGTGCCTTATCTTAAGCTTGGTTATTTTCTCCAGGCTAAAAATTTCATGCACCATACACGCACCGTTCCACAACAACATGTTTCTACCTGTTTGTTTGTTGATGTAAGCCCCAAGGTTCCTGTCTGGCGCAAATATGATAGGTTGTTCAGGAGGAAGACTTTCCACTATCTTCTGGGCATTACTGCTCGTGCAAATGATATCACTTAGGGCCTTCATGCCGGCACTGCAGTTGATGTAGGTTATTACCAGGTGATCTGGATGTTTATCTTTAAAGGCTTTGAACAATGGTGGAGGAGCAGAATCACTCAAAGAACAACCTGCTTTGAGATCCGGCAACAAAACTTTTTTTCCTGGGTTTAAAATTTTTGCTGTTTCGGCCATAAAATGCACACCTGCAAAAACTATGATATCTGCATTGGTCGTTGCAGCATTCTGTGCCAGCCCCAGACTATCTCCAATATAGTCTGCCACATCCTGTATATCGGGCTCTTGATAATAGTGGGCGAGGATCACCGCATTTTTTTCATTTTTCAGTTTTTCAATTTCAGCAAACAAGTCCAGGGTCGGGTCCAACTCCAAATCTAGGAAGCCTTTTTCCTCAACCGATTTTTTAATTATTTCACTGTGTATATCTATCATAATATGTATTAATACTACTTATTTATATAAACCTTATTACTATTAGGGCTGTTAATTTGTGGAAATATCGCTTTTTAAAAGTCTTGCAAAATTAAAAGTTTTGATTTATCCACTTTTGCTCACACTCTATTAACATTACCAAAAACATGAATAACTACCAAACAATTCAATACAGCAGCAGTTTTTGAAAGTAACTTCTAATTTATCTACAGCACCGTTAATAAAAAATGCTGGTGATAATAAAACGTCATATTTATTTTACAAACCTGTTAGTTGAATCCGCATAAAATGGGTGCAACAACCTCTTTTTACCAAGGCCTCAGGAACGACCCCATTTTACCATCCAATTATTAACAGCTCAAAATTCTAAAACCTTCCTTTATCAACAGCAAAACAGCGTTGTAAACAATGGCTGTGAATAACCCAAAATCCGCAAAAAAATCAACTCTGTTTTATGAATGGCCGTTGGTGGCTGAAACTAAATATAGGCTTAGCAATGCAATGTTTATCCACAGTGTACATATTAAGTGTTAATATCCATTTTTCCCCTATTTTTGCCGTCCAAATTTAATTTAAATATCTGATGCAAATTATTCAAAACATTCGTGATAAGGGCGCAGCCATTACAGTAACGGTAATCGTGCTGTGTCTTATTGGTTTTATTTTAATGGATTCTAAACAAGGAAACAACCGCTTGTTTGGTTCCAATACACAAAGTTTAGGAAAGGTAAATGGAGAGACCATAGAAATTGGTGAATTCAATAAAAGAATGAACCAGGTTGAGTTGCAGGAAGAGCAAAGAACCGGACAACGACCAAACGGAACCAAAGTAAATCAACTAAGAGACCAGGTATGGAATCAGATTGTAGCAGAAAGAATTTTTTATGCCGAAGCAAACAAACTCGGCATAAATCTTACACCAGCAGAATTGTCCGCTATATTATTAAGTAGCGACCCTTCTAATCCTTTTATGCAACAGCAAGGAATGAGTGATCCCGCCACTGGTCAATTAGATATTGCTAAAGCGCAGGAAGCTTTGCGTAATATCAAAAAACTAAAAGGTGAGCAAAGAGAACAAGTAAATAGTGAAGTGATCAATCCTTTAAAACTATCTGCCATAGTTTCAAAATACAGCAGCCTCTTAACTGCGGGTGCCTATTATCCAAAATGGATGAAGGAAAAGGAAAGTGCAGAAAGTAAAAATTTTGCTGAAATTTCTTATGTAGCCATTCCTTACAGCGAAATTTCTGACAGCACCATAAAAGTTACAGACGCAGACATAAATGAATATGTAAAAAAACACAAAGAGTTATTTAAGCAGGAAGCCGGAAGGGTAATTTCATACGTAACCTTCAGCCAGTTGCCCAGTCGTGATGATAGTGCCAAAGCGAGGATGTTGGTACAGGATATTAAAACAGCATTTAGTGCAGATACCAATGCAGCCGCATTCGTAGCAAGAAATACTTCTATCATAGATTTCCAGGATGTTTATTTACCCAAAGCAAAAATACAATCCAGTCAAACAGACAGCATCGCAAAACTACCCATAGGTTCCGTGTATGGTCCTTATGTGGATGGTGGCGCTTATGTAGTTGCAAAAATGCTCGGCAGCAAGTCACTACCAGACAGCGTGAGTGCCCGTCACATATTAATACCAACTATGAACCCACAAACGGGTGAAGCCATCAACAGCGATTCTTCTGCAAAGCGATTAGCTGATAGTATTTTCAACGCCATTAAAGGTGGGGCAGACTTTGCAGCACTAGCTGCAAAATATTCTTCTGATGGAAGTAAAGACAAGGGCGGTGACCTTGGTACTTTTGCCTTTGGTGCTATGGTTCCGGAATTCAATGAATTTAGTTTTTCCAAACCAGTTGGTTCCAGGGACGTGGTAAAAACCCAGTTCGGTTACCATGTAATAGAAATTACCAATCAAAAGAATTTTAACCCGGCTTATAAAATTGCATTTGTAGCCAAAGAAATTGTTCCAAGCGATTTAACTGTAAATGCTGCAAGCCTCCAGGCCACCAAAGCATCTGCTGTAAAAAATGCTGCCGAGCTGTCAAAATTTACGGCTAGCAACGGGTTGAGTTTAGTACAAAACCCTACTCCAATTAAAGAAAATGATTTCAGCGTTGGTAGTTTAGAGGATGCACGCCAGCTCGTACGGTGGGCCTTTGAGGCAAAAAAAGGCGAGGTAAGCGAACCTTTCAGCATCGGAAATGATTTTGTAGTGGCGGTAGTAGACAAAGTATTGCAAGAGGGGGTACAAGATGCAGAAACTGCCAGAAGTGGTGCCGAAGTAATTGTTATAAAAGAGAAAAAAGCGGCTATAATCAAAGCCAAACTAGGCGCAAACCCAACATTACAAAGTGCAGCTGCAGCCTACAATAAGCAAATTCAAACAGCAGGAACCGACTCCACACTTACTTATAATGCACAAATGGTGAATGGCATTGGCATAGAGCCAAAACTGCTGGGTGCGGCTTTTAACAAAGCTTACCAGGCAAAACCCACACCTGCTTTTGCGGGAACAAGTGCAGTGTACATCGTAAAAGTAAATGCAATGAAGGCTAAGCCAGCCGACAATCCGGAAATGCTGGCTCAGCAGGCAGCAAGCAGGATATCTGCCTTGCGCAGCCAAACCAATAATTGGTACGAGGGCTTGAGAAAACAAGCAACGATAAAGGATAATCGCAGTAAGATGTTCTAAAGATTTCCTTAAAACGATAACTCAAGAGCCGGCATCCAATCATGGGGCCGGCTTTTTTGTTTTAAATTTGTACCATGAGTGAAACCTTCGTAAACAAAGTGGCCGAAAGCGGGATTATATCTCTAAATCTGGAAGACTATTTCCCGAAGCAGGGAATAAAGGTTTTTGATATGAAAGACTATCTCTACATGGGTCTTATTTTAAAAGAGAAAGATTTTAGGGAAGCCCTGAAATCGATTGAGCTGACCGGTTACGAAAATCAAACAGTGGCGCTTACCTGCAGCGCAGACGCCATCATTCCTATTTGGGCATACATGCTCGCAGCAAGCGTTTTGCAGCCTGTGGCTAAGGAAGTAATTTTTGGCAGCGAAGAAGAAGTTGTGAAAGCCACTCTCCTAAAAAATATCAGCTTGCTGAATGTTTCAGAATTTGCTGACCAGCGGGTAGTAATCAAGGGCTGCGGAGAACTACCAATAACCGAATCTGCCTATGTTGAAATTACAAAAATGCTGCGGCCGGTGGCTAAAAGTATTATGTACGGAGAGCCCTGCAGCACAGTACCGGTTTATAAGAAGCCCATCGTTAGGCCTTAAAAAACATACGGGATAAACTATGTTTATCCCGTATTGATATCATTGTGGAGCAAAATTTAATACGGCCCCCTGTTCCTGTTATTAAAATCCCGATTACCCCCGCTGCTGTTACCCCCTCCGCCACGATTACCACCACCCGATGGAGGACCACTCCGTTCCTCGGCTTCTTTAATAACCAAAGGTTTTTTGCCAAGCGAAATGCCATTCATACTTTCCATAGCATCGGTACCTTCTGCCCTATCAGGCATTTCTACAAAACCAAAAGCACGACTCTTTCCAGTTTCCCGGTCAATGGCCACTTTAGCTGAAGTTACGGTTCCAAATTTCTCAAATATTTCTTCCAGCTCTGCATCATCAAGATCGTACGGAAGGCCGGCTACAAATAGCTTCATAATAGGGTATTTTTTTGTAAATGTATAAAACTTATCCAATCCCGATTGCATTGTGCAGAAAATATATTCGGCACGATATTTTTTATACAATATCACACATAAATACTTAAAGCAATGAACAAATTAGTAAGAGGGTTAATAGCTGGTTATGGTGCCAAAAAATTAGGCGGTGGTTGCCTTAGTACCATCGTCGTTTTTTTAATTATCTGGTGGGCACTGGGGAGTTGTTAAGCATTTGAAATTTTATACGCCACCAAAAAAGCCGGGATATTACTCCCGGCTTTTGTGTGCCTATGCTTTTCATCAGCTTAATATTCAATTACCTTTATCAACGTGCCTTTGCTTAACTGCGTACTGCGTTGCATGCCGTTGAGTATGGCTAGCTCCTCTAATCTTTTTTCTGGCATCTTATAACTTCTCAGAGCCTGCTCCAGGGTGGTATTTGCAGCAATGGTTTTTATTCTAATTCTTTCAGGCTTTTTTCCAATCTTAGCCTGGTCGGTCAGTTTCTTAAAGCTCTCCATGGTATTGCTGAAATATTGTGCATAATTACTAAAAGTATTTGCGGGAGAGGCTCCTAGGATTAAGTAGATAGCTCCTCCATCATTTATAAGATAGGATAAGGTTCTTACCGGTGCTGCTTGTTGCTGTTGTTGCTGCTGCTGCTGAGGATCAGATTTTACATCTGCCAAAATAGACAGTGCCTGCAACCCGTTTACATTTACCTCCCTGCTTTCTATAACCTGCAAATTATTCTGCTGCACATGGGCTTGTCCTGCTTCCTGTAAAGATTTTCCGGAAGCAAGTGTAAGAAACATGAGCGCCTGTCCATCCTGTGGAGCCATTTGCACCCTTTGGGGAGTATTCTGATATTTCCAGGACTGTGGTACATTAAATTGGAATTTTAATTCCGGGTGGTAAAAAACGCTGTTTTCCAAATAGCCTTGCCGGGGATCTTCGCCTACAATCAATCCTTCAATCCTTCTCAAATAACTGTCACGGTTTACCTGTGGGTTGGTAAGGTTTAAAGTTTTTTTCCACTCCGCAGCCGATTTGGCTACAGCTACATTTCTGTCGCCCGGGTTAGGATGCGTAGAAAGAAAATCTGGTAGCTCCTGTGCGCCGGCAGCGGTGCTTTGACGTGCGAGTGTATTAAAAAACCCAGCCATTTGCGATGCGTCATAATTTATCTTGGATGAATACTCCACGCCCAATCCGTCACTTTCTCTTTCTGCATCACGACCAAATTTTAAAAATAGCAAACCGAGGCCCTGCGATGCCTGCTCTGCAAATTGCCCAAGCTCTGGCTTCAAAATAATGCCTGCAATTAACCCCAATTGCCCAAATAGTTGCTTGCTCTGCTGTACCACCGTGTGGCGGGCCGTGATGTGGCCTATCTCATGACCCAATACTCCGGCAAATTCTGCTTCGTTGTTAAAATGGGCCATAATGCCCCTGGTAAAGTATACATAACCGCCTGGCACCGCAAAGGCATTGAGTATGTCAGAATCCACTACTTTAAATTCATACGCCAATTGTGGCCTGTGCGAGATAGCGGCCATTGCCTTACCCTTTTCTGTTATAAATGCCTGCAAGGCTTTGTCATCATACAAGCCATATTGTGCTACTATCTGTGGATCTGCCTCTTTGCCCATGGCTATTTCCTGGGCCTCGCTCATTAGCACTACCTGGCGTTTACCCGTAACGGGGTTGCGGGCGCAGGTGGATAGCAAAAAGGAAAATGCCAGCAATAAGATATTTGTTGAAATCTGTTTCATTACTTTTTATTTAAGAATGGTAAAAGGGAGTACAAAGCTTTTGCATAAACTGAATTGCAATTTCTGTTCCTTAAAATATGCGCATTTAATAATACTATCCAAAGCATTAAAACGACGGAAATGACGCATCCATCTTTTTAAGAAACATCAGGTTCTTTTTTGCGGCTCTCAAATGTTCGCTGCCATCTTTAAACTTCCAATATTTTACCCCATGCCTGGCATTGTAACGGGCTATGGTATACAACATTTGCCAATGATGTAAAATAATTTTCCAGGCTGTAAACAGCGAGTATTTGTTACCAGCAATATGCTGAATACCCGCACCAGCTCCGTTAAATTCTAAAATAAAAAAATCTTTCCCTTCTTTTAGAGACTCCACGGAGGCACATTTAATATCGTACCTGCCGTAGTAAAACTTTCCGGAGAAGTGGCTCCAATCATCCAGCAATTTTCTTAGCTTATCGTTTATTTCCACATCTATTCCTTCTACAATGCCTGCCTGGCTTCTGTTACTGCTTACCGAAAGTTGAAATACATCGCCTGCAGGAATAATTTTACTTAGCTGGGCCTTATGCCTTGCCAAAATTTCTGTTTCCTTAAAGCGCACCTGCTCATTCTGTTTAATCAGTTCGTCAAGAGAATTAATGCCGTCGCCAACCACAAATGCTGGCTGCTTTTTGAGCAGGCCAGATAGAGTACCCTTCTGCTCATTGGGCATACGGTAATAAAACGCCGCTACTTCTACCGGAAATTCCACCAGTGTTTGAATGAGATACTCTATAGGCATCGCATCGTGGTACAATTTTAATTGTTCTGCATTATTAATCTTGCGCACCATGAAGCCCATCATGCCCACATTTGGCTTGGCAATAAAAGGGTAGTTAAAACCTGCAGTACTTACCTGGCTTTCTACTTCTTCAAACGAAGCGTCTGGATTTATATAAATAGTATAGGGATAAGAACCTGGCGGTAATTGTTCATACATCTCTTTCTTGCCCTCGCCTTCAAACCCACCAAAAGTGAGGGTGGGATTGCTGGCGGTAAAAAACCAGGGTGTGCCCGAACGAATGCAATACCAGGCCCACACAGGTGCCAATGGTATATATTTAGCATGATGATGCCAGGTTTCCCAGTGTGTGATTCTATAAACTATGTCCTTAATTTTCATCGGCCCACAAAATTAAGAAGGTTTTTCTGCGCTTCTGCTGATATTTGTAAGCCGAAGTATGATTACACATGTTTCAATTTTTTTCTCATAAACTCTAGAAATGAAAGATCTACTAGTTTTCTTTTTGATAGCAAGCCTGATGGCCTGCAACGATGATGCAAACGAGGCGCCAAAAGAGGAAGCGAGCATCGTGGTGGCAGACAGTGTTGTTGTAGAACCTTTCGTGCCGGGCAGTAACCCTGAATCTAAATTATTTGTGTGGAAGGCATCACCAGATTATACGAAAGAATACAACAGAGATTTTAAACAAGAAATACTACAGGCAGATAGCCTCATAAAAGGCATTAACGAAATGAACGAAAAAGTTTTGCTGGAGATGGTAAAAATGAGTGGTGATACTATTTACACCGAAATAAAAGACAGCGAATACCTGGGCAACCAGATGGGTAGTACCGGTGCGGAAATATATGTGGCAGATGTAGTGATAAATCTAACCGAGTTGCCCGGAGTTAATTTTGTAAACATTCAACTAAAGGAGGGAAACCATGTGCAGCCTGGTACCTGGAGCAAAAAAAACTTTGAGAAATATAAATCCATCAAATGATATCTTATAATCCCAAGGAGTGGTTCAGCTTTATTTTTCGATTTCATAAAGCAGATACTTTTCGCAAACTAGGTCCTTTAATTATAGGTATCAGTATTTACAGCGGCACTATAGCGTGGCTGGAGCTGGAGTACTGGCAATTGAGCGAAGTAAGCAATGTAAAAAACATCCCCCTCATGCATGGGTTGCTGGGTTTTGCAATTTCTATGCTGTTGGTATTTAGAACCAACACCGCTTACGACCGTTGGTGGGAGGGAAGAAAACTTTGGGGAGCGCTTACCAACAATAGCCGCAATTTTGCACTAAAGCTGGCCGCACTTATACCAAAGGAAGAAAAGGAACACAGGAATTTTTTTAAAAAAATAATTCCTGCCTATGCACAGGCACTGCACCAACATTTGCACAAAGAAAAAACCAGGCTGGCCCTGTTTGAAGACAAAGAACACGCCCACTTATTAAAACATCTGCAGGAAGATAAACATGTACCGAATCAACTTGCGTTTTTAATGTACCAGCACATTCACCAACTACACAAAGACGGAATACTGCAGGCAGAGCATTTATATTTTTTAAACAACGAGCTGCAGGCCTTTACTGACATTTGTGGCGGCTGCGAGCGAATTAAGAATACGCCCATCCCTTACTCTTACAGCGTATTTATTAAAAAATTCATTTTCATTTACGTTATGACGCTGCCATTTGGATATGTATTTAGCATGGGATACTATGTAATACCAGTGGTGGCATTTATTTTTTATGTGCTGGCAAGTTTAGAACTAATAGCCGAAGAAATAGAAGATCCTTTTGGTGGTGACGAAAACGATGTGCCCACAGGTAAAATTGCCACCAACATTCACAACAATGTGTGGGAAATTTTATAGAATAATCCCGGCCTTTCCCATTTTTAAATTTCAGAGATAATCACCCGTGGCTGCGCACCATCTCTGCCTGTGTATTTCTATCTTTGCTGCCATAATTTTTTTCTATGTTTAATAAGCGAATTAAGATTAAAGCTTTGTTGCAAAACGAAGCTACAGGATACGAAGCCACTGTTATGGGTTGGGTGCGCACTTTTCGCAACAACCAGTTTATAGCCCTCAACGACGGCAGCACCAATAATAACCTGCAGGTAATGGCAGCACTTGGTTTGTTAGATGAGGCCACGCTAAAACGCCTCACTACAGGCGCATGCATCAAAGCGGTAGGTACCGTTGTACCTTCTTTGGGCAAAGGCCAAAAAGTAGAACTGCAGGCTAGCTCCATAGAAATTTTGGGCGATAGCGATGCAGAAAAATTTCCGTTGCAGCCTAAAAAACACAGTCTCGAATTTTTGAGGGAAATAGCTCATTTGCGTTTTCGCACCAACACTTTCGGAGCTATATTTAGAGTAAGGCATTCGCTGGCATTTGCCATTCACCAATTTTACAACGACCGTGGCTTTGTGTACATGCACACGCCTATCATTACCGGTAGCGATGCAGAGGGTGCCGGCGAAATGTTCCAGGTAACCACTTTGCCATTAGATGGCAGGGCGCCCAAAAATGAAGATGGCAGCATCAACTTTAAAGAAGATTTTTTTGGTCGCAGCACCAATCTCACGGTAAGCGGACAATTGGAGGGAGAACTGGCGGCCATGGCCTTCAGCGATATTTATACATTTGGTCCCACGTTTAGAGCAGAAAACAGCAACACTACACGCCACCTTGCAGAATTCTGGATGATAGAACCCGAAGTAGCTTTTGCCGACCTGGAAGACAATATGAACCTGGCAGAAGATTTTATCAAGTACATTATTGCTTATGCTATGAAGCATAACAAAGAGGACCTGGACTTTTTAGCACAACGACTGGCTGAGGAAGAAAAATCTAAACCGCAGCAGGAGCGTAGTGAAATGGGCTTGATGGAAAAGCTGGGATTTGTAGTGAACAACGATTTTGAACGCATTACTTACACCGAGGCCATCGAAATATTACGAGAGAGCAATCACAATAAGAAAAAGAAATTTCAGTATCTCGTAGAAGGATGGGGCGTAGACCTGCAAAGTGAGCACGAACGCTACCTCGTAGAAAAGCATTTTAAGAAGCCGGTAATCTTAACAGATTATCCAAAGGACATAAAGTCTTTTTACATGCGCCAAAACGACGATGGCAAAACAGTAGCAGCCATGGACATACTAGCGCCCGGCATTGGCGAAATTGTAGGCGGCTCGCAAAGAGAAGAGCGCATGGATAAACTGTTAGAAAGAATGAAAGAGTTAAACATACCGGCAGAAGAATTGGACTGGTACCTGGACACCAGGCGTTTTGGTAGTTGCCCTCACGCAGGCTTTGGGCTTGGTTTTGAAAGGTTGGTTTTGTTTGTAACGGGTATGACCAACATCAGGGATGTTATTCCTTTTCCGAGGTTCCCTAAAAGCGCAGCGTTTTAATGGTATGATTTCAAACTCCGGTTGCAACCGGAGTTTGAAATTTTGGCTCTCGATTAATATTTAAATTTACCTGCATTAACTACTTTTTATGACAGCAAAAAAATACCTGGAATACATTCTTAATCCCCTGGAATTGCTGCGCACGCAAAAAGTTTTAAATGTAAATCCCACCATTGTTCCGGAGCGATCGGCAACGGCCAGGACCAGCATACACCTTTATGAATACAATGTAGATAAGGTGGAACATTTTGATCTTAAAAAAGTACAGGATTGTTTTGGTTTTATCAATTCACCTTCCAATACATGGATAAATGTAGATGGATTGCGCAAAGATGATATTGAAACACTCTGCGAACACTACGGAATTCACCCGCTGATTGTAGAAGACATCTTAAGTATGGGGCAACGACCCAAAACAGATGAAATAAATGGTCTTTTGTTTTGCCTCTTAAATATGTTGTATTTTAATGAAGAGACCTCATCTGTGGAAACAGAGCAAGTGAGCATAATCCTGGGAAAAAATTTTGTAATAAGTTTTCAGGAAGACGCCGGTCGGGATCTTTTTAACCCTGTAAGAGATAAGCTAAAAATTTTTGGGAGCAAAGTGCGCATGGCACAATGCGACTTCTTGTTTTACAGTCTAATAGATATGATTGTAGATAACTATTATATCGTGATGGAAAAATTGGGAAACAAAATAGAAGTGTTGGAAGAAGACATCATTCGGCGTCCCGATAACAGGAGCCTTGCAAAAATTAATATGATTCGCAAGGAGATGATTGTACTAAAAAGAAATGTGAGCCCGGTTAGAGAATTGGTGAACGGGATTTTACGAAGCGAAAGTGAACTTATTGAAGAACGCACAGAAAAATACTTCAAAGATGTGTACGACCATATTGTGCAGGCCCACGACCTTGCAGATAACTACAGGGATATGATGATGAACTTACAGGATCTCTACCTTAGTAACGTAAACCTTAAGCTAAACGAGGTAATGAAAGTAATGGCCATCGTTACTTGTTTGCTCGCTCCCGCCACGGTTATTGGCGGCATCTTTGGGATGAACTTCGATCGCATCCCCCTGTTGCACAACCAGTGGGGATTTTTTATTTCTGTTGGAGTAATGTTGGTGATACCCGTGTGGATGATCATTCTTTTTAAGAAGCGTGGTTGGTTCTAAAAATCTCCAAAACCCGCAAACCCCGATGTTACGTAGGGTTCGAAACCGGAAGATTGTAAATCATTCAAGACTGTTTGCTAATCCTGTGGGTTTGTTACCAGGAAATCAAACCTGTTCGTTACGTGAGTGAAATTAAAATCAAGTCAAGGTAACCTTTCAAGATCTAAAGAAGGTGAACAATCTGGTTTATAAAATTTTTGTTCCTGTCTTCAATTCAAAATCTTTGGCGGGCCCTGGTAATCTTACTCATTTTTTACTGAAAAACTACGGTGCATAAGTTCCTGCCATCTTTTGAAATAAATATCCTACGCACACGTTACTATACCTACACAACGAAACCTAACCATACTTTAAACCTTTTTCTGATTTTTTGAAAGGTTTGCAAACACCAGTTTTAAGAGCCCCCTAAGCTCAACCAAACCAGTGTCTATGAAAAAACTCTACTTCTTTTATCAATTTTGTGTGCTGTTGTGTCTGGTTCCTCTCAAGGGATTTACACAGAACTGCGCCAATCTTACTGCCACGACTGTGACCTACGAAAGCCGCTGCGCCGCCACGGGTTCTATAAAAATAAATGCTACGGGTGGCTCGGGGTCTTACAAATACCGTACGCTTGGCCCAGTAAATACCAACTACACCAGCACAGACTCTATTACGGGTTTAGCAGCCGGTATCTATAGGGTACAGGTAAACGATATCATTCGCAACTGTACTTTCACCA
>JANPJW010000144.1:0-5550 GCA_031425715.1 Chitinophagaceae bacterium
ATGAATTTTAACAGCTTTAATGAATTACCGTATGAAGTTTTTTTGCCGACAACGCTGATTTTTAATATCCAGGCTGCCGGGTAGGCAAAGGATACAACCGTTTTAGGTTATGCGCCGGGTGGCAGGTAAGTAATGTAAAAAATAGTGTTGCGGATGGCTTACCACAGGTGAGCATCTGTTCTGTTTCCTTTTGTTTGCCTGGGTTTTTGATGCAGGTATTTATCGGCGGTAAACACAGCTTTTTTTGCCAAAAGTTGATGACATGGCCGGCATACAACAGATACCCTACCCGGCCTGCCACTGCAAAGCAGGTGGGCTTTAATAAACGCCCTGCCATTAGCAATGTGTAGCCCGGCTACCCCCCCGCTTTTTTGGCGGGAATAGCCTGTTATCAGCAGCTTTTCGGGCAGGCAGTATAAACCACCAAGCTCCGGGTGGTTTTGCAGCAGAACAAGGTAGATCTACTATACATTTTGCTTCGCCTTTGCTTCATACCTTCTTCGTCTCTGCTTCGTCTCTGCTTCGTCTCTGCTTCGGTAAAGCTTTTGCCTGTTTTTGTACCAGCTTTAAACCATCGGTTGCGTGTAGCGAACATGGGTAAAAGCATGCAGGTAGCAGGCAGCCAGCGGCTGTGGAGAACATGAGGGCTTTTTTGCAAAGCTTTAAAGGCCGCATCCTCCCCTCTTCCCAAAAAATAAAGCCACGGGTATCTTTCATAGTTGTTGGTAGGCCAGGTAAAGCACCCGGCTGTAATCTGCCTGCCTGGTATCAAAAAAAACAACAATCACTTCTTTTTGCCAGCAGGGTTTTTTATTTTGAGGCATGCAAACCATTACACTACAACCCCTGCTGCACCGTGGTGCCGAGCAAATGGCCTTGCTTTATAAAGGCGGTGCCCTCAACCAATTCGTAAAAAAGATACCCGGCATCAAATGGAGCCATACCCACAAATGCTGGTATTTGCCATTGAGCCGGGAAAATTACGATTTGATGCACAGCAGCTTGACGGGCGTTGCCTTATTTGACTTAAATAATTTGCGGCCGTACCTTGAAAAAAGAAAGCAGATACTGCAGGTAAAACAGGCATCAGGAGAAGTGCCTGCCTTAAAACCAGCTAGCGTGCAAGCTTATGACATAAGCGCCGGCAATATGCAGCAACTTGTAAAAATGGTAGAAACACTGGAGTTAGCCAAAAATCCGGACACTACTATAAAAACTTACAAGAATGAATTTAAACAACTCTTACAATTGTTAAACAAGACAGCAGTAGAAACGCTCAGCAGCGAAGATCTGAGGAGATACATGTTGTATTGTGCCAACGAGCTGCAATTGAGCCCGGGCACGCTAAACAGCAGGCTAAACGCTATTAAATACTATTTTGAAAAAGTGTTGCATCGGGAAAAGTTTTTTGTAAATCTCCCGAGGGCGCAAAAGCCCCTTCGGCTGCCAAATGTACTAGCCGAAAGTGAGATGGCAGCCTTGTTTAATGCCCTCAAAAATAAAAAGCACAAAGCCATATTATTTACCGCTTACAGTGCCGGGCTGAGGGTAAGTGAGGTTATTAAACTGGAGTACAAACACCTTGATGCTGCCAGGATGCAAATACTGGTAAAAGATGCCAAGGGTAAAAAAGACAGGTATGTTATGTTAAGCCCACTTGTGTTGGATGTACTGAGAAACTACATAAGGCAGTTAAAACCCCGACCGGCCAGCTATATTTTTGAGGGATTTATAAAGGGCACTCCTTATAGCCAGCGAAGTGCGCAGGAAATTTTTACAAAGGCAAAAAAGCTGTGCGGACTAAAAAAGGATATAACTTTTCACAGCCTGCGTCACAGTTTTGCCACTCACTTGCTGGAGAAAGGCACCGACGTAAAATATATACAGGAGTTGTTGGGGCACTTTGATATTCGCACCACACTGCGCTATTTGCATGTGGCCCGAAAGGATATGGTAAACATAAAGAGCCCTGTAGATGACCTATTTAAAGACGGCGGACTGGAATGGTAGCGGAGATTGCCGCAACGACAATTTAAAAATGTATGCCTGTAAAAGTTTGATAATCAATAAAGCCTTATTTTTAACCCTGCCGGCAGCTGCGGCTATTAACGAGTTGAACCAACACCGCCTATTCGGCGGTGAGTTTGGATTCTTTCCTAACTTAAAGTTTATTTTTCACTCAAAAAAATATTAAGTCATGGAAAAAAAAATCATTAAGTCCGCAAGCCGTTGCGGCATTGGAAAAGGCTAATCAATATTTATCCATTGGTCACTACAGCCCGCTCACTATTCGCCATTACCTTGCTGAACTTCGTTTTATTTTTGTGTACTATCCCAATGTAGACCCGGTTGATTTTACTGAGGATATGCTTATGGGATATTTGTTGTACCTGAGTAAGACGCTTGGTTGCAGTCGGGTAAAATGTAAAATGGCTGCGCAAGGTATTTCCTTTTTTATGCGCCACGTAGCAAAGCGCCCTTATGTAATTCCCTCCATTATTTATCCCCGGCCTTCGAGCACACTTCCTTCCATAATGTCTCCAGAAGAAATTATGAAGTTGATAGATGCTGTGCAAAATATTAAGCACCGAACTATTTTGATGTTGCTGTACAGCAGCGGTATGCGGGTTAGCGAAATAGCCAATTGCAAAATAGTAGATATTGACTCAAAGAGTATGCGTATCAAAGTAGTGCAGGGCAAAGGAGCCAAAGACCGTTATACCATTTTATCGCAACAGGTGTTGCTGGAGCTGAGGGCTTACTACCTTATCTATAAACCCAAAGAGTATCTCTTTAATGGATTTAGGCCTGGCAAAAGATACAGCGTACGTTCCATCCAACATCTGATGCAAAAAGCGTTGGTAAAAGTAGGGCTCGAAAGTAGGAACTACACTATTCATACCATACGACACAGCTTTGCCACCCATCTTTTAGACAACGGAACAGACCTCTATACGATCAAAGAACTGCTTGGCCACACCAATCTGCAAACCACTATGAGGTACATGCACCTCACTACCCGTCGGATAGACGAGATCGTAAATCCTTATGATGCATTGCAGCTGGCAAAAGATAATAACATCATTACAAAAAATTTAAAATGATGAACCATGTTATCTTATACAGCACCACGGGCAACCGTTCAACAGTTGCTGCAAAAGCATGTGCCACCGGTTAACAAAAACCTTCATGTACAAAAAGTATTGCAGCGAATAAAAACCTGCCGCACGGCAGCATTAGGTTATCATGTGTATCAATGCAGCAATGAGCAATGCGGGCATTTAAAATATCAGTATCATAGTTGCAGGGACAGACATTGTCCTAATTGCGGCGCCATCAAAAAACAGGAATGGATAGAGGCCCGCAGGCAGGAACTGCTTCCGGTAAAATATTACCATGTAGTGTTTACGCTTCCCCATGAATTAAACAGTTTAATACTCGGGCATCGAAAGATTTTATTCAAACTCCTCTTTGAGGCTTCTGCACAAACACTTCTCAGCTTTGCAAAAGACGAGAAATATCTTGGTGCAAATCCAGGGATCATGAGCGTACTGCATACCTGGGGACAGCAATTAAGTTTTCATCCCCATATCCATTGCATTGTAAGCGGTGGTGGAATAACAACAGATAATCAATGGAAAGAAGCAAAGAAAAATGCATACCTGTTTTTGTTCCCGGTAAAGGCGATGAGTATTGTTTACAGGGCAAAGTTTTTAATGGGATTAGAACAGATGATTGCAAAGGACGAAGTAGTATTGCCTGAAAATACAGACAGCAAACGGCTCTTTAACCTATTGTATCAAAAAGACTGGGTAGTATATGCCAAAGCCCCGTTTGGCAGCCCTCATGCGGTGATCGAATACCTTGGGAGATACACACATAAAGTAGCCATCAGCAATCATAGGATAAGTAGTATAAATGATGCACAAGGCACGGTAACTTTTGACTACAAGGACTACGCAGATGACGGTAAGCAAAAACAGATGACGCTTACGTGCAGTGAATTTATCCGGCGTTTTGAGAAACACATCTTACCGGAAAGATTTACTAAAATAAGAACCTATGGTTACCTGGCAAACAGAAACCGTCAACAGCGCATTAACGAAGTACTACGGAAAATGAAGTTGCCTTTGCACCAAGGTTTAGTAAAAATACCCTTGCAAACACGCATGCTTGAACAGTTTGGTATTGAAATGGAGCAATGCCCCTGTTGTAAAAGCAACACATTAAAACTGGTAAGCGTTTTTTATCCCTGGCTGTGCGACAGGCGTGCGTGGAAGCAGGCGGATGATGGATAAAATTTATAGAGGGGCTCCTTTTACGATCAACAAATGCTAACGTTTAAAGACGTATCAACAGTGCTATACCCTTAAAAGAAAAATAAGAGGTAAAAGGCTCCTTGTGAAAATTTAAACACTACTTTTAAATCACCAAAACAGTATGAGAGCACCTATTAAGGAGGAAAAAGCTTTGGGAAACTTAAACTTAATTTTAAAAACAAGCATAAAGGAAAGAATCAGTTGATACTTTGTACCCAATAGCAACATTACGGCGACATCGGTCAACTCAAAAGTATACCGCAAAGCCCCCGGAAGTTTATTCTTGATGGGGGTTTTTTAAGGGGCTTTTCGGATACTTTTCTATGTGTTATACGAAAAACAATTGACCTATCTACAATGACGAAAAAAATAGTGCATTTAATATTGGGACTAATTTTATTTTTCGGTTGTTCTCCAAAGAATATTTACACGTACAGTATTATTAATAAATCTAAAGATATTGAGGGATTCTACATAGTTGAATTTAAAAGACACGGACTGATATATATTGATAAAAGGAAACAAAATAGAATAATTGAAAGATCAGTTTTTGAAGAGGGAAAATTAATTTCCCGCTATCCTATTACTAAGGAATCAATAGGAACGACTATGAGATTACAAAGTGGGAAAAACTCATTAGAATTAGGAGTATTTGATACATTAAGAATTGAGTATAGAAATCTTCCAGTAATGAATAAAAATGTAATTGCAATTGGCGGTACAATTTCACGTCTTGACGACTCCACTTATTTGGTCAAAGCTGCGAATCTCATTAGCAAAAAAGTCACAGTACAAATTCTGGTATCTGTGAATTATGAAGAGATAAAGCATGATAGAGGCTTCGTTGCCGATTCTTTAATATTAAATGTCCGATAAGTTCTTCGTATAACATTGGGTTTGCTGCAAGGCTGGCTGGACATTGGAGCAATTGGGCATTTTATCGCTGTTGTGCTTCATCTGGGCTGGACGTACATTGTTGGGCTTTTGTTTGTAAACCTGTACTTTTATATCTTTATTCAGCAGCGGTTCCGGGCGGACGAGCAATGAATTCCAGCCCTGCAGCAAGCCCTGCCCGTTATGGGCAAGTTTCTCGCCGGTACCAACATTTAGCGCAACATTTCACTCACCTAAAATGATGAAATTTGCAAATGAAAATTCCTTACAAAAGAATCAATCACGCACAAAGAATTATAATCGAACAGTTGCGCAAACTCAACTATTCAAATGCAGC
>JANPJW010000145.1:0-3859 GCA_031425715.1 Chitinophagaceae bacterium
CGGTTTTATCTGCTGGTAGTCTGTCTCAGTAAAGTTGTAGAGCTGCGGTGCCACCACTTTCCAAAGAGCATTTTTGTCCAGGATTTTAGACTGTATCATTTTATAGCGGAGTCTCCTGTTATCCTGGTTGGCTTTTGCTACCTCCTGCGTTTCATCGTATCGCTGCCAAACGGGCACCGTGATTGTTTTTTTGGGCCCAGCGCAGGAGCAGATCAAAAGCAGTGCAACAAATGAAAGATTTCTCATTTTAAAAATTATAAGTTTTAGAATTGCTGTGAAAATCCGGCAATGATTATTTGCTGAAAATAATACAATTTCAGATGCATGCATTTTATTCAGCCTTCTTGCATCCGCTTCCTAATTGTTCTTTGTTGTAACACTGACTCGGTTCTAAAAGTTGGGTATGCAACCCTTGTTTGCATACTGCAAAAAAAAACCCGCCTGAAGCCAGGCGGGTTTTTTAAAAATACTTTCTATTAATAAATAGTACTCAATGCTGTTTTATCATTTGCATTGAAAAAGCGGTTTTGGCCACTTCCAATACAAGCCAGCATCCAGCTACCTGCATCAGGACCAGAAGGTGTGCCGGGGATAAGAATTGCTCCAACTGTTGAAGCACCTTCATTAGAAACAGCACCGCCACAGCTATAGCTTCTGTCAGTATAATCTGTGTGGCGCATTCCTATGCAATGGCCGGCTTCATGAGCTAAAATAGTAGCCAGGTAATTTATAAATGTAGCACTGGTACCTGTACCGATCGCCCTGGAATTCACCTGTACTGAATTAAAGGGATTACCACCTGAAGGAAAACCTGCAGAGGCAAGGTATTGACCGTTTGCGTTGGAAAAAGTAATATTAGCGCCGGAGCTCACTACAGAAAAAGTAAGTGTTAGATTTTCTGCATTGTACCTTCTGGCTACTTCAGCAAGAGCCGCAGCATATCATGCCTTACCGGCTAATCTTGAATCAAGGGCAAGTGAGATGTTACGGTTTTGACTTACCAGGTTGGTAGTTCTGTATTGCTCATTGTTTGCGATGCGAAACAAACTTCCGGCGGGTCTTTCTGCCAGAAAATCTGGCGTAAGAATGATGTCGCCTTCCACCAAATATCCACCTTCAACCGCTTGAACGTTGGATGTTCCAAAGCCATGTGAAGCAATACTGGCGAGTGTAGATGCAGATATTTCGTCTTGCACTACTGAACCAGTATCTTTTTTACAACTTGTAAAAACGGTGCTTCCGATAATTACGATGGCTAATAATTTTGATAATTTTTTCATGATCAGATTTTAGAATTTTTTAAATGATGAAATGGTTAACTGGAAGATAGACAACTTTAACAATTTAACAATTATTTATTTTCCACTAGTAAAAATCTACTGAGTAGTAATACATGTTTTACATTATATGTTTTCAACAAAGCTTTCAATTCCCTTCGGTTTATAAATGCCCGACGATATCGATGGTAACCGATGCGTCAATTGTGCCTTCACTGAGTTTGTAAAAAAATTTGTAGCATACAAATAAATACCTTTGACAACATGATGTTTAAAAGCGGCATTCACTCCATCAAAATCATTGCCCAGTTAATGGTAAGCTTGCTATTTTTTATAGCTACAGTTTCAAAAGCACAGGTAAAAAAAATCGTTGAAAAGGTTCCTCCCGGCCTGGTTACAAAATTGAACTCCATACCGTCTTCTGAAAAACAATTGTTTCGGATTATGGTTAAAGGGAACACACGCACAGCTCCATTACGACTGCAGAAGTTTAATCCCATTAAAATTGCAGCCTACGAAATGTTTTCATTTTACATGATCACCGCAACCAGCAGTGAACTTCTTGACTCCGTGTTACCTGTCTCGGATATACTTTTTGCAGAGGATGGAACCCGTGTGGCAAAGGAGGAAAGCCAGGTAAATAATCTCGACCTGGGTACCAATAAAATCAGTGTGCTTCATGTCATGTATCCGCAATGGAATGGAGATGGATTAACAGTTTCTGTTAAGGAAAATTTATTCGATACAAATGATATTGATTTTGCCGCTCGCTATGTTCGCACGCCCTTATCTTCACCTGTGGTAAATAGCCATGCAACCAATATGGCCACCATGATAGCCGGTGCCGGCAATTCGTGGTACACGGGTAAAGGAGCTGCCTCGGCATCGAAAATTACTTCATCCGATTTTGCCAATCTTTTGCCAGATCCTAACAATGTGTTGCAGCAATATAACATCACGGTTCAAAATCATTCTTATGGGGTAGGAATTGAAAATTTTTATGGTGCAGATGCTGTTGCTTATGATGCCAGCCTCCTGGCGAATCCCACGCTCCTGAATATTTTTTCCTCAGGCAACAGCGGCACACTTAGCAGTTCTTTGGGAACGTACGCTGGTATTGCTGGCTTTGCCAATCTTACCGGTAGTTTTAAAATGGCCAAAAATATTATTACAGCGGGTGCTACAGATTCCTTTGGTAAGGTTTCAATTCAAAGCTCCAAAGGCCCGGCTTTTGATGGCAGGATAAAGCCTGATATTGTTGCCTTCGGTGTGGACGGAAGTTCAGGCTCGGCAGCATTGGTATCAGGCGTGTCATTGCTACTGCAGCAGCAATATAAAGCCTCGCAAGGCAGCATGCCGTCCAGTGCTTTAGTAAAGGCGGTACTTCTCAACAGTGCCGATGATACAGGAAATAAGGAGGTTGATTTTTCAAGTGGTTTTGGCAACCTCAATGCGTTGAACGCAGTAAGAACGATTCAGGCTGGCCGATACCGCAATGGTACAGTTGCCAATGCCGGGGAACAACAATTTTCACTTTTCATTCCCCCGGGATTGAGGAAAGTGAAAGTAACTTTAGTGTGGAATGATCCCCCGGCTAGTGTGAATGCAGCAAAGGCCCTTGTAAACGACCTTGACCTGGAATTGATCTATACAAGCAGTAACCAAAGCTGGAAGCCCTGGGTACTGAATGCATTTCCACACGTGGATTCTTTACAACAACTGGCCACCCGAAAAAGAGACAGTATCAATACGGTAGAGCAGGTTACGTTAGACAATCCTGCTACCGGTACTTATCAGGTTTCTGTGAAAGGGAGTAACATCAGTTCTACTTCGCAAGCGTTTCACATCGCTTATCAATTTGATTCGGCCGAAGTTTTTGAATGGCATTTTCCTACCAGCAAGGATCCCGTTTTTTCTTCAGCTGTTAATACGCTGCGGTGGCATTCATCTTTCGCTGCCGCCACCGGCACACTGGATTATAGTATGGATAACGGTGCTAGCTGGCAATCGATTGATGCTGCTGCGGATCTTGCAAAAGGATATTACCATTGGCAAACGCCTCCTCTTACCAGTAAGTGTATTTTAAGAATTACGGCAGCTTCCCAACAAGTGAGCAGCGACACGTTCCTGATAAGCACCAGGCCGCAAACTGCTGTAGGATTTAATTGCCCGGATTCCTTCCTTATTTATTGGAATAAACTCCCTGCTGTAAATACCTACCGTTTATACCGGCTGGGTAGCCGATACATGGAGCCGATATTACAAACCACAGATACTTTTTCCATACTTCAAAAGAATACGAATCCAGCTCTTTACTATGCAGTGACCCCGGTTGTAGATGGTAAAGAGGGTGTAAGAAGTTATACATTCAATTACACTTTGCAGGGTGTTGACTGTTACGTCAAATCTTTTTTGGCGGTGCTCGTTGATAACAGTGCGGAGCTCACCGTGGCCTTGGGTACCCGTTACAATATCAATAGAATTATCCTCGAGAAATTTGATGGGGGTTCTTTTAAACCACTGCACCAATTGGTAAACAGCAGCAGCCTCACCATTAAATTGGTTGATAATAACCTGGTGAA
>JANPJW010000146.1:0-9724 GCA_031425715.1 Chitinophagaceae bacterium
ATGGAAATAGGAAGCCACTTAAAATATCAACTGTCATTCGTTAAGCCGAAACATTCTTATTGGAGAGTACTTTCTCGAACGCCCTGCGCTCACTACCTCTAAAAAATACTTTGCCGCAATAGGTATAACCCATCTTTTCAAAGGTTTTAAGCATAGCCACATTGTCGTGATTGGTATCTGCCTTCACGCTGTAAATGTTGTTGTGCATTGCAAACTCCTCAATAAATCCCAGTATTGTTTTGGCGAGCCCCTTACCAAGGTAAGCCTGCGAAACAGCTACCCGGTGAAACACCACAAAATCGCCATTGGATAACCAGTTTCCTTGAATTTTTGCGTACTCAGGTTCGTCGTTTATTAAAATTGCAGTGTAGCCCACAACAGTTAATCCCTCCCTTAAAACAAATGCTGCACCTGCATCTATGTCTTTTTGAATAACTTCTACATTTGGATAACCATCCTGCCATTGGTTGCTGCCATCTGTTTTTCTGCGTTGGATGGCGTTTTGCAAAATTTCCCATATTTCCGGAATCTCCGCTTTGGTTGCTTTTTGAAAAGAGTAGTTCATCTTACAAACTTATAAATTTTAACTGGTCAGCGAAGTTTGCTGCTGACGGGTCATGCTTAAAAATATGAATCACGCAAGCCTTACAAATATTTCATTTCTTTGAAACTACTCATCCCATAATTTAATTAGTTTAAAAATATTTTGAACTGCAATAACAAAATAGCTTGCTGTGATTTTATGGAAATTTTATACTTATCAATCTCTTGTGTATAAAACTTACGCTTATGGCAGACATCAATTCATCGCAACCAAAAAAAAGGAAAGGTTCATTTGCAAAAGTATTGAGCCGACCCTCTACCCGGGTAGATCTTACGCCAATGGTAGACCTTGGTTTTTTACTGATAACTTTTTTTGTACTTACTACTTCTATGACCGAGCCCATGGCCATGAATTTGTTAGAGCCCAAAGAAGATACTCCACAACCGGTGCGTCAGTCTGGTGCAATGACCATTATCCTGGGCGCCAATCATCAACAGTTTTACTATTACGGAATCCTTGATGAAAGTAAACCCGGCAATTTTAAGTTGGCTGATTTTAAGACCATCAGGTCTTTGATTCTTCATCATAAACGGCAGACCAAAGCCGATCACCTTATGTATATTATTAAGGCCGACCAGCATTCCAGCTTTGGTGACAATATAGATATACTGGATGAGATGGCTATTTGCAATGTGCCTGCTGGTCATTTCGCCGAAGCAGATCTTGCTGAGCCCGAAAATAAATTGCTAACTGCAAGGACCCTTTTGAAATAGTTCCTGAAAGAATTACAGGGAAGTGCCTGCAGTTTCTGTTGGAGCACACCTGGTCAAAACAAATTTCGTTAGGGCATCTTTTTTCTACTCTTTCATTTGGTTTACATCCTCCCCGGAACTTCTTTCACTCTTCTCCCATCCACGAATTTTAGTGAACGGAAGTTTCAGGAGCTGCCCTATGCTGAGTTCCTTTTCATCAGCATAGTGGGGTATACCTATAACAACTTCATGCTGGTGCACATTCAATCGAACGGTGTTGTGCAGGCGGTCCCAAAAAGAAAAGATAACGGAGTAATTGCTGTCTGTTTCTTTGCGCACCATAGAGTGATGAATACCATGCATTCTTGGAGTTACCAAAATGTAGTTAAGGATTTTCTCCAACCGAAAAGCCAATTTGGTATTGCTGTGATGAAACTGCGTGGCTGCTTCAAAGGCAATTTCATAAACAATTACCCACACCGGCGATACGCCAATTAAAAGGATTGCTGCCCCACGGAAAATTACAGATCCAATCATCTCGCCAAAATGAAAACGAAAAGCAGTGGAAATATCAAGGTCCAGGTCGCTATGATGCACGAGGTGAAAGCGCCATAAGACGGGCAGTTTGTGCAGCAGAATATGCCATAAGTAGTTGCTGTAATCCAGCAATAGAAAACTGGTTACAACATGTGTCCATAGCGAACCTTCCCACAAATAATTCACCCCAAAACGCCATTGCTGGTTTTGAACTGCCAGCCATACTACCGCAGGGATAAAGAGCAGGCGGAGCAAAGCAAAAGCAGGTATGGACAGCATGCTGTTGATGAATATTCTTTTCCACCTGCCTTGCATTCTTTTTCTTAATGGAGACCTGCTTTCTATAAAAAATAAAATAACAAACAATGTTACGAGTATGATTCCACCATAGGTATCGAAGACAGACTTTATCATATTTTATTTTAATTAACCTCACCCCAACTCCGCTCCTCCGAAATTATACAACAAAAGAGAGGAGCTATCCAAGCTTCCGTTAGTAAGCATGTTTTCCCACAGCCCAGCCGTTTTTTTCAAGATAGGTTTTTCCTGAGTCGATCGCTGCACTTTCAAGTTGCGTCCCCATCGAATCATTCCAGCGGTTGAGGTAACCGAACAAACTGACTACTCCAAGTATCTCTACAATTTCACCTTCCTCCCAATACTTTCGAAGAGTCTCTGCGACTTCATCTGTCACGGCGTTTGGAATGGAGCTGGCTGCGATGGTAAAATCAAATGCGGCTCTTTCGGCCTCGCTGAAAGCCGGATGCGTTTTATATTCCCAAATATGATCGAGTTGATCTTGCCCGGCTCCGTAGCGCTCGGCTGCACGAATGGTATGCGCCTGGCAATAGTTGCAACCTGCTGCATGGCTGGCGAGGTAACCGATTAACCGCTTTAATGCACTCGTCACCCGGCCGTGGTTCTCCATTACCGCCATATTAAGATTCACAAATGCTTTGGCAATATGTGGCCGGTGTTGCATTGTGAGTACGCTGTTGGGGCAAAACCCCAGCGTTTCATTAAAAAATTTTACGAGGGCTTCAAGTTCCGGGTTGTCAATAGTTGAAATGGGATTTACCAAAGGCTGTATCATGTTGTGACATAAGTTTAATGATCGAAGTGGATAGTTTCTCACTACTCATAAAGCTACACTTTCTTATTATCTGTTTTTCTTTTTTGAATGGTGGGATAGATGGCGGGCGTGCTGCGAATTTTTCTTTCTTGAGCTGTATGGCCGAGCGCCTTTTTTCATAGAATAAACGTTGGCTGGCTAGTTGGAAATCATTGTTGGTTGGCAATGTTGGGCGGGGTATAGACCTCCTTAAGGCTGGCCTATAATTTATGCTGCTTTATGAATTTTTTATGAAACTGTAACATTTGCTTCTGCGAAAAACCGATGTAGTACATCGCCCAGATACAGTAAAAAATACCTTGCATCCGAAACACCCCATTTACTAAATATTTTCTTGCAGACGTAACAACAACGTCATTTAGTACTTTAAATGATCCATACTTTTTGAGGCGGTGAATAATTTCCTGGTCCTCCATCATTAGCAAATCTTCTCTAAACCCACCTGCTTGCAGAAAAATATTTTTTGTGACAAATAAACTCTGGTCGCCAAACCGCACTGCATTTACATTGAACCGGGTAAACCAGGCATTGGCTTGAAGAAACCAATGCTTGTGATCAAATCGCAGGCGAAAGCACCCGCTCTCAGCCCCGTCATTAAATGCGTTTAAAATTTGTGTGATAAAATCTTTTGGAGGGATGCTGTCTGAATGAAGAAAGTAAATTATTTCAAATCTTGCAGCTGCCGCACCCCTGTTCATTTGTGCAGCCCTTCCTTTACGTTCACTCTCAATAACGGTTGCTCCCAATTGCCGGCAAATTTGTGTGGTAGTATCTGTACTGCCTCCGTCAACAATAATAATTTCCATTTCATACAGGCTATTAGCTACCTGTATATTATTGATGGTACTGGCAATTTGGTCGGCTTCATTGTATGTGGGAATGATGATGCTGAGCATGGGGGTTGCCTTGGGAAAAGTGATTTTTAGCGGTATTAAAGTCCTCTTCAAAAACCGGTTAGGTAAAAGCACATCTCTAATCTTTTTTCACGTGTAGCGCCTTTGCAAGCCCCTTTGAGCAAAAAATATCGATGTTTAACCGAGGGGTCAATTTTATGTCAAGGTTTCCCGGGATAAGCTATGGTTCTTCAAAATTCCTTCAAAAAAACCGTGGGGTAATATTTTACAAGTGATCCGGAAAGTGTTGCTCTAAAATCTCGGTTAGCAATTCCTGGGTCAGTGGCTTGGTTTCGAATCCTGTTACATCTTCAATTTCTTTTGCCCTTTTAATGTCGTCCGGGTTTGCTGAAGTTGTAAGAATTACAATCAGCACTTTGGCTTTTTTTTCGGCGCTGAAATCTTTATACTGTTCAAGAAATTCCCACCCATTCATTTTGGGCATGTTCAGGTCCAGAAAAAGGATGTCTGGTGGAATATGATTTTCATTTTTGAGGTAGGCGATGGCCTCAAGCCCGTTAACAGCTACATCAATTTTGTCTACCATATTCATTCTGTTGATAATAATTTGATGGTAATAATTATCATCCGGGTCATCATCAACCAATAAAATGCTATTAAGTTTTTTTCTCATGCTGTGTTAAATTAACATTGATTGTTTAAGATTGTTTCGCTCATCCTGCCGTGAGTAGCGTCATTTTTTTGTGTATTACTTTGGTATAGTAAAATAAAAACGGCTTCCTTTGCCCAACTCCGATTCAACCCAAATTTTTCCACCATGCATTTCTACAATTTTCCGGGCGAGCGAAAGACCAATACCGGTTCCTACATACTCTGTTCTGAGGTGCAGGCGTTGAAATATAATGAATATTCTGTCGTAATATTCTTTTTCAATTCCAATCCCGTTGTCTGCTACGCAAAACTGTACTTCTTTACCGTTGTCTATCGCCGAAACATGAACGACCGGAGCAACTGCATCCTTTCTAAATTTAATGGCATTGATGATCAGGTTCTGAAAGACTGATTTTAGATCGTAGCTATTTATTACGGGGAGTTCTTGTACCTGGATGCTGGCATTGGTTTCCGCAATGAGGACGGCGAGGTCTGTTAAAATTTCACACAACAGTTGATTACAATCTGTAGCCGGTTTTACCATATCCTTTCCTACCCTCGAATATTCGAGTAAGTCAAAAATAAGGTTGGACATTCGGTCCGCTCCTCCGCTGATCAAACTCATATAGTGATTCATTTCCGGGTCGGGGTATCCGGCTACCTTTTCGGCTAGTAATTTCGAAAAATTGGAAATGCTTCTAAGCGGCTCCTGCAAATCGTGGGAGGCGGCGTAGGCAAACTGTGCTATCTCTTTATTTTTTCTTACCAACTCAGTATTGTACTGATTTAGTTTTTCCTGGGCTTTAAATTGTTCGTCTATATCCTGCACCGTACCAGCCATCTTGATCACTTGTCCCTCGCCGTTTAATATTATTTTGCCAATTCCTTCTACTACTTTTAGGCTGCCCTCGGGCAGCATGATGCTGTATGTAGTAGGAGCATTTTCAAGTTCCATCAAGCCTGTGTCTTTAAATCGTTGCAATGCCTCGTCTAAATTTCTCCTCATTCGTACTTTGGTTTCTTCCGCATCCTCCGGGAGCATCCGCTCCAGTGCCTTTTCAAAACTCACCTCAAATCGTTCATTTTC
The DNA here is from genome assembly GCA_031425715.1 of Chitinophagaceae bacterium. Taxonomy (GTDB): domain Bacteria; phylum Bacteroidota; class Bacteroidia; order Chitinophagales; family Chitinophagaceae; genus Ferruginibacter. Next base: position 5,558 of record JANPJW010000146.1, read on the forward strand.
GTAACCGTAAATATTGAACATCTCGTCTGACCACTGCACTGTATTGGTCGCCATATCCCATTCCCAGTTACCTATTTTCGCCAATCGTTGTGCATCATTGAGTTTTTCTTCACTTTGTTTCAATTGTTGCAAATGAAATTCGAGTTCCTCGCTCATTGTATTCAATCCTACAGCAATGGCGTCTAGTTCATCGCCTCTATCGCTCACATTCAATTTTTCAGAAAAATCCAGTTGTGTTGTTTTAAGGAGCGTATTCATAATGTCCAAAATTCTTTTTTCATTCTCTTCAATGAAATTTGATTTGGATTCCAAATCCCTGTTTTTTATTTCTAACTCAGTATTGATTTTATTTATCCGTGCTTCAGCTTTTGTCCTCTTTGCTAATTCTCTCATCAGGCTAACCATTAAAAAAGAAGTAATCAGTACTGATAAAATAAACCCAATAATAAAGTAGTTTTTTGCAGCCGAAATACTTTTTGCCGTTACTGACTGTCGTTGTGTAAATAACTTTTTTTCTATCTCCTGCATGGAAGTATTTACTGCCAGTAACCTTTCCGTCAAATATTTTGATTTATCAGCAATCAGGATAGATTTTATAGCTGCTTCATCAGCTTTTTTTGCCAGGGTAACCAATTTGTCTGATAAGGAAAGTTTGAGTTGAATAAGTTTATTGAGGGTGTCTAAGTTTTGTTGTTGAATAGGATTGCTTAGCGTAAGGGTATTTAGCTGTGTTGTGTTTGTTTTAATACTTTGCAGGGTTGAAGTATATTTCTGAAAGTAGGTGGTATCGCCCGTAAATATAAAGTTGCTTTCAGCCGTCTCGGCATATAAAAGAAAATTAATATTTTCTTTTAATGCAAGGATCACCGTCCTGGTGTGAACCTGGATTCTTAAATTATGCTGAAGCCTGTTAATGGTAAACAAGGAATATAACAAGGCCGATGCTAACACCAATGTGATTGCACCACCTATAAGATATATCCTTGCTTTTGCAGAAGTCATAGAGCGTTGGTTCTAATACTTGTTGTAGATTATTAAGGTATGCAATTGAAAAGCCTTTATAGATATTGCTTTAACCACTCTTTCGCTTCCCCTTCATCATTAAACATTTTTACAGGGTACGGTTGTTTTTTAATACTGAAGAATAAATTCGCAACCATTTTGCCCACTGCAGAACGGGATATGATGGCTACGGCTAAAGCGATACCTGGCAAAACCTCGGCCACATAGTCTCGCATCTCTTTGTTGATGGGGGCTGAATCGGTACTATCAGAAAGCATGCAAACTTTTTTTCCGCCAGTAATCTTTTTGAATTCTTCCATTGTTTGTTTGGCTTCTTCCACCGTTTGCGCCGGTACTTTTTTGGCAATGGAACAGAGTATACCGTTTTCATCAAACCACATGGTAGAAGTTGGAAATTCGAACAACTTGGTATTTATGGGAGGTTGCATATTTCAAAACAGGTATGGTGGATAAAATTATAAGTGATTCCATTTAATAAAAATGAAATAACTGTCTAACTAAATGCAACGATACGAAAAATTTTGTTTTACAGGAGCAAGATTCTCAGATGCATAGATTGCCTGAAATGTGCATCTATTCTTTGAAATCGTAAGGTAAGGGCTCATTTATTATAATGTTTAGCTTAACTAATAGTGGTGGGTAGTAAGGACGCCGGGAAGTAGGTTTTTTAATTCGGTTTCGGCTGGGATTATATACATCCCCGTCTTTAATTTCTAAGTAAGTGTGTTTTTTAAAAAAACATCTATGCACCTTACCTCACTCATAGAAAGGCTACAGCCCATCCGTCAGCAAATTATTGAGCATCCGCTCTACCCGAACCTGCAACAACTGCAGCAGTTACAACTGTTCACCCAGCACCATGTATTTGCCGTGTGGGATTTTATGAGCTTGCTCAAAAGCCTGCAGCAGAAGCTCACCTGCGTGCAAACTCCCTGGGTGCCTAAGGGTACCCCCGGCACCCGCTATTTGATCAACGAAATTGTAACCGGCGAAGAAAGTGATGTAGATGCCCATGGCCATCGCACAAGCCATTTTGAGCTTTACTTGCAGGCCATGCAACAGTTGGGTGCCGATACTACGCTCATCAGGCAACTTCTTTTGCTGTTGCAGCAGGGCATACCCGTGCAACAAGCGCTGCTGCAGCTTGCAGTTCCTCCATCTGTTCAACGCTTTTGTGCCTTCACTTTTAGCCTGGTAGCTACCGCCCCGGTGCATGTACAGTCTGCCGTTTTCACATTTGGTCGGGAAGATCTCATACCCGGCATGTTTCATGAAATGGTAACAAGGCTGAGCCACGAACACCCAGATAAAATGGGCGACTTCACTTACTACCTTGAGCGCCACATCGAAGTAGATGGCGGGCATCACAGTCAACTGGCTTTGCAAATGGTACAGGAGTTATGCGGAGACGATTCGCAAAAATGGACCGAAGCCAGCGAGGCTTGCCTCACGGCACTTCAACTTCGTAAAGAATTATGGGACGGTATCTTATTTGAACTTCGGCAACAAGCATTGCTTGAAGTTGTAGAAAGTTGATAACAGGATATTAGTGAACATCGGCTGCAGATCCTGGATTTCAGCATCAGTTCACTGCATACATTTTTATACATGAGGGTAAGGTCCGGATGCTTCCCGCATCAGGCTGTCTTATATCTAAACCACTCCTACAAAAATTGGTTTTGTTACTTCTTATTTTATTTGAAACCTACCCGGTATTCCTGAAATGTTCAAAATACCCTGGTGTACCCTCGCTGATGCAATAAAATTTACCCGTCTTTTTTAAGTTTTTGCGTAACCCGGCACAGCCTTTAAAGCTGCACTACCTGTTATTACCCAGGCGCCCAGCATGAAGGGCCAGACTGTCATGCCCGGTATTTTATCTATTTTACTTCTTTATGTTTAGGATAATTGTTGAGAGAGCCTCTTTTAATGCAGCATTTTGCTGTTTCCTAAAAAAAAGTTGCACAAATAAGCATTCGTATTCCTATTACAAGAATATTTATGCGTAATTATGCAGTAACAATTGCTGCTTATGCTAAAAAAGGAACGGCATGCTTTTATAAAAAGAGAAATTGACCTGCACAATAAAGTACTTTCTGCAGATTTGTGTATACCTCTAAAAGCATCAGAAGATACCATCCGCCGGGATTTGCAGGAATTAGAAAAGGCTAATTTGCTTACTAAAGTACATGGGGGAGCCATTTCAAAATCAATCCAGTTCTCGCTCGAAAACCAAATTTTTTATTCGCAGTCCGAAAAAATTGTTATCGCCAAAAAGGCAATTACCCTCCTACAAGACGGGATGACCATTTTGCTTTCTGGCGGCACCACCATCATTCAAATGATAAAGGCCTTACCGCCTGATTTAAACGCTACTTTTATAACCATGAGTTTACCCACAGCGCTTGGCTTGCTACAGCATCCTAAAAGTGAAGTAATTTTTGTGGGAAATAAAATATTAAAAAATGCAAGGATGGCCGTAGGTGCTGCTGCTGTAGATGGCATTAAACAGATAAATGCAGACTTATGTTTTTTGGGTACCAATAGCATTAATGCAGCGCAGGGAATTACAGATTTGGAATGGGAAATTATAGAAGTGAAAAGAGCTATGGTAGCACAATCAAAAAAAGTAGTATCGCTGTGCATTTCAGAAAAACTAAACACTGTTCAAAAATTAAAAGTTTGTCCTTTGAGCGACTTAGATTATTTAATAACAGAATTACCCGGTGATCACCCTTTGCTGATGGAATACCAGATGGAAGGGCTCACCATATTATAAGCACAAATCCAAAACAATAACTACATGACACACAAAACTATCACACAACACATGCGAGGCTTTGCCTTACTATTATCCGGCATGCTATTTAGCCTGCTCAGTTATGCGCAGGTTACCGTTTCGGGAAAAGTAACGGAAGCCAATGCTGCCACTCCACCTACAGGTATTTCTGTAGTAATAAGAGGCACCAACTTTGGTGGCAGTACAGATGCAGCCGGCAATTATTCAATTTCGGCACCTTTAAAAAGTGGAAACTACACGCTTATTTTTAGCGGGGTGGGTTACCAGCGCCAGGAGCAAAATTTTGTAGTGGGCAGCGCTAGTTCCTACACCGTAGATGTGCAGTTAACTGCACAAATTTCTAA
>JANPJW010000147.1:0-3641 GCA_031425715.1 Chitinophagaceae bacterium
CCTATGTTTTCGTAGCCCCCAAACAATCCTTCGGTGCCGGTGCCTACAGACATTTGTAGCCAGGCCGGTAAATTGCTTTTAGGAAAAAAAGCTTTGGGCGCCACGCTCAGCCAGTAGGTTTGGCCATTGTAATCTTTCAAAATTCTTTCGGCGGTACTTTTCACAAAGAGCTCATTGCTGCGTGCATTCAGGGTAGGGTCCTTGTAGCGTTTGCGATGTACAGACCATATCATTTGAACACGCTGCTCATCCCAAGCCAGTTCTTGCGCTACCAACAAACCGCTGCCGGCGATGTTAGCTGCAAAGTCGCCCCAGCTCCAGCCCCATTCTGTGCTAAATCCATCCAACACTTCTATTACTGTTTGGTAGGCGGCTCCACTCATACCGCCCAACCAGATCCTTTTTTTTCTGCTAATCCCGCTCCATCGCCAAAACTCCATGCTGGCTTTGCTTTCTGCATAAGCGCTGTACATATGCCCCATTTTATCCATCTGTTTCCATTCCCTGATGTCGTTGAAAGTATGGAATTTACCTTGCGGATAATTTTTGTACCAAGCGTTGTAAAGCCCCACCATGCCCACACTATAGCCCACGATGTTGGTGGCAGCTACGATGCGGATGCGGCGGTTTACTACTCCCTTACTCAAGGCCGGCGCAGGAATAGATGTGTCATTATTGCTGGAAACTGATATTTTAGAATAAGCGATGGGCGAAGGTGCTGGCACTCTACCTATTAGCAGATCATCCAGGGGAATCGTTTTAATGTTTAACAGGCTCTCTCTACTAATCTGATGGGGCTCCTGGGCAAATGTAGTGGCTGCGATGAAGCAGGGTAAAAAAAAGCTCAGTAAAGATCTTGTAGTACAAGTGAGTGACACAACAAAAGATGACAAAAGATTAAATGCTCGTTCCATAAAATTATTTATTCAAACGATTCATTTTTTTTCGGGGGTTTTGCTTAGCATGGAACACGCTGTAAACGGTGATAACATCTTCTTCAATTTCATATACTACTACATACGGAAATTTCTTAAGGGCAGCCTGCCTGAAATCTTTGTATATCTTTTTATAAGTATGGGGGTTATGTTGTATTATGTGGATGACATCCTCAAGGTATTGGAGAAAACGGTTGTCCAATCCTGCTGATTGTGCTTTATACCATTGTGCAGCTTCTACAACTTCGTCTTTAGCCTCAGTTTTAAACTCAAGGGCAAAGCTTCCAACTATTTGCTTAGGGCTGCTTTTTTTACGGAGTGCCATGAATAGGATTTACTGGTTCCTTTTAGATGGTTTTGTTTTCTCTGGTCAAGTTCCTTTTTTAGGCTTGGGCGTAATTCGGGGTTTACTTCATCCGCTTTAGTTGACACGATGGTGTGCACTGCTTGCAAAAAGCTCTTATCGTTAATATCTCCTATAAGATCATTGATCTGTTTTTTTAACAAGGTAGTAGTCATAATTAAAATATTATTAATAAAATTACAAACAAAAACTGAATCATTTGTTGGTTGATTAAATCCAAAATAAATAACTTCATCGCTATAAACAATTAATTATGGACGCTGCAATTCAAGATAAAATAAACAAATGGCTGGAAGGAAATTATGATGACGCCACCAAACAGGCCATTCAAGATTTACAAAAAGACCAGCCCGATGAGCTGGCCGATGCCTTTTACCGCAACCTGGAATTTGGTACCGGTGGGCTGCGTGGCATCATGGGGGTGGGCACCAATCGTATGAATAAGTACACGGTGGGTATGGCTACCCAGGGCTATGCCAATTATTTAAACAAATGTTTTGATAACAAAGTGAGCGTAGCCATTGCCTACGACTGTAGGAACAACAGCCCAGAGTTTGCCAGTATTGCTGCCAATGTTTTTGCCGCAAATGGTATAAAAGTGTATTTGTTTGAAAGCTTGCGACCTACTCCGGAACTCAGCTTTGCCATACGGCATTTTAAATGCCAGGGCGGTGTGGTGTGCACCGCCAGCCACAATCCCAAAGAGTACAACGGTTACAAGGCATACTGGGATGATGGTGCGCAAATGGTGCCGCCACATGATAAAAACGTGATTGTAGAAGTAGATAAAATTGCAACGGTAGAAGATGTGAAGTGGAGCGGCGGTGAAGATAACATTGTGATGATAGGTAAGGAGGTAGATGCAATGTACCTGGACATGGTGAAGAGCCTGAGTGTATACCCCGAAGTGTGTGAAGCGCAACATGATCTTAAGATTGTATACACACCCATACATGGTACCGGTATTAAACTGGTGCCGCAGGCGCTGGAAAAATTTGGTTTTATGAACGTGCATGTGGTGCAAGAGCAAAGTGAACCCGATGGTAATTTTTCGACAGTGGTTTATCCAAATCCGGAAGAGCGGGAAACAATGAGTATTGGTTTAAAAAAAGCCCAGGAACTGGATGCAGATATTTTATTGGGTACCGATCCGGATGCTGACAGGGTAGGCGTAGGCGTTAAAAACAACAAAGGCGAATGGATATTGCTAAACGGCAACCAAACTGCCCTGCTGGCTTTTAATTACATGATAGAAGCTCGTAAAGCAAAGGGCATAGCACAGCCAAACGATATGGTAGCAAAAACAATTGTGACCACGTACATGATAGACGCTATTGCTAAAGCCAATGGGGTAGCCTGTTACAATGTGCTTACCGGTTTTAAATGGATAGCTGCTCTTATAAAAGAAAAAGAAGGAAAAGAAAAATACATCATTGGCGGAGAAGAAAGTTTTGGTTTGATGCTGGGCGATGAGATCAGGGATAAAGATGCTGTGAGTGCCGTAGCCATCATTTGCGAAATGGCAGCTTACGAAAAAAACAAAGGTCGCAGCTTGTTTGAAAAACTGCTGGACCTCTATGTAGAATATGGTTTTTACAAAGAGAGCCTTACCAGCATTACTAAAAAAGGAATGAACGGTGCGGCCGAAATTGCAGCGATGATGGAATCATTTCGCAAAAACCCTCCACAAACGATTGATGGTGTAAAAGTAGACCAGCTATTGGACTATGAACTGCAACAGGGAACCAACCTGGCCGATGGCAGTACGTTTAAAATAGATTTGCCCAAAAGCAATGTGTTGCAATTTGTGTTGGGCGATGGCACACAAATATCTGCCCGCCCGAGCGGTACCGAGCCCAAGATTAAATTTTACTTTAGCGTAAATATGCCACTTGCCGCTGCTGCAGAGTTTGATGCTACTGAAAAAGTGTTGGATGAAAAAATAGCAAGGATAGAAAAAGAGCTGGATTTGTGATAAAGGTCAAAGCCTGCCCCTATAGACTGTAGGGGTGAAAGAGAAATCATGAATGAGAAATACTAGAGGTTGCAAATCCTTTGGTAGGAGTCTTTAAACATTTGAACCTTGCCTACGGGCAGGCAGGCTTTGAACTATTGAACCCTTCCACTTTTTGAACCTGATAAACCAACTGCTGCACCCGATGAAAATTATTTTAGCTACCCTTCTTTTCCTTACTTCATTAGGCACAGCTGCTCAGTCGGTGCCGGCATCTGGTTTTAAACAAAAGGTATTTTTTCTGAAGCGTTTTCTCGAAAAAAACCATTACCAACCATTGCGCTGGAATGATTCCAGTTCGTCCATGCTTTTCGATAAATGGTTGACG
>JANPJW010000148.1:0-5729 GCA_031425715.1 Chitinophagaceae bacterium
GCCTCCACTTTTTTTATCACCTCTTCTGCTTCTGTCAGTCTATCAGAAAGGTCTACAAGTTTCTGTGTGCTCTTGTCCAAACGCTCCACATACTTTCTGGTGGCGTCCCGGATGCCTTTATCGGTTGGCGCATTGGGATCATCGTTCACCGTTATCATCAAACTATCTTTTAAATCTTTACCAATGCTGATCACGGCTTTGTACACACCCGGATCTACGGGTAAACCACCAGGTTCGTTTCTGCTGGTATCTCTGCCAGCTCTGCCGCCGCCAAGGCCTCGCACGCCGGCAGCATCCATGTTCCAATACACTACGTTAAAACTACTATCCACCTTGCTTCTCAGCATTCTCACCTGCTTATTGTCTGAGTTGTAAATTCTGATGATGGCAGTATCGGACAACTTATTTTTACCAGTGTCTGTAGCCGATCTGTTGATTAAAAAAGAAATGGGTGCACCACGTCTTTTGTTATCACCTTCATAAGTTCCCCAGGTGCTATACTCAATACCTGTAGCATTTTTTATGTTGGCCTGGTAAGCAGGTGCGCCATCAAAAGCAATCAACTTCTTGCCAAATTGCATACCCTTGTTGGCAGCAATTTTTCTTAGCGGGCGAATATTGTCTAACACATAAATGGCTCTGCCAAATGTGCCAATCACCAAATCTGCTTCTCTTTCCTGTATGGCAAGATCGTAGGTGGATACTGATGGATATTTATTTTTGAATTGCTGAAAACTATTACCGTTGTCGAAGCTGATCCAAAGCCCCTGCTCTGTGCCAACAAAAATCAGGTTAGGTTCTACAGGATCTTGTATCATACTCAATGCATAGCCTTTTACTTTTTTATCGTCAATCATCCTAATCCAACTTTTTCCATAGTCTGAAGTGCGAAAAATATAAGGCTCGAAATTGGCTCTCCTGTAATCGTTGGCAACAACAAAAGCTTCGCCTGCATTGTGCTTGCCAGCTCTTATCTGGGCTACCCAACTACCAACTGGCATACCCGGTATTTTACCCCGAAAATTTGTCCATGATTTACCGCCATCTCTTGTTAGCTGCACATTACCATCGTCTGTCCCTGCCCAGATCACCCCTCTTTCTTTACTACTTGGTTCAATACAAATGATCGTACAAAAGTTTTCAGCACCGGTAATATCTATGCTGATGCCTCCATTATTTGTCTGATCCATCTTGGCACTGTCGGCAGTGGTAAGATCGCCTGATATTTGCTCCCAGCCGGCTCCGCTGTTGGTACTTTTATTTACAAACTGGCTTCCGTAATAAATGGTGCTTTTATCAAACGGATCTTGTGCAATAGCGGCATTCCAATTGAAACGCTGACGCACCGTGGCTGAAGGATTGGGTGGTTTGATCCGCCAGCTTTCTCCTGTGGCAATGTTGTACCTGCCAAGGCTCCCACCCTGGCTCATACTGTACACCCAATTTTCGTCTGCAGGATGCGGCATTACATCAAAGCCATCTCCCCCGCCTACGCCTTGCCAATAAGCATTGCGAATGCCACCTTCCATCCAGGTATAAGCCGGCCCGTGCCAGCTACCATTGTCTTGCAGCCCTCCCATAATATTGTAGGGTATTTTATTATCCACGTTCACATGATAAAATTGCCCCAGTGGCAGTTTCTCGTCAAAGGTCCAGGTCTTACCCCTGTCCCGGCTGATGCCAATGCCGCCATCATTGCCATCTATGATAAAATTAGGGTTGATGGGGTTGATGTAAAAGGCATGATGGTCTGGATGAATACCACTGTATGGAATAATCGTTTTAAAACTCTTACCTGCATCCTCGCTCACGCTTATCATTTGGTAAATAAGGTACACCCTGTTTTCATTATGGGGATCGCAGGCAATGTCCTGGAAATAAAATGGTCGGTTGTTTACCACTTCCTTTGTACTGTTTACGAGTTCCCACTTCATGCCTCCATCGTCTGATTTGTACAAACCGTTTTTGGTAGATTCTACCAGGGCATATACCCTGTTTGGCTGGCTTTTGCTGATGGCGAGCCCTACACGTCCATAATTACCATCTGGCAGACCTTCTTCCTTACCTAATTTTTTGAAGCTGTTGCCTGCATCGTAGGTTACATAGATACCACTGGTTTTACCGCCGCTGGTAAAACTCCAGGGAGTACGACCATGCTGCCACATATTTACAAATAATTTATTAGGGTTAGAGGGATCGATGATCATATCTCCCACTCCGCTGGAATCATTGGTATGTAAAATCAGTTTCCAGGAATCACCACCATCGGTCGTTTTATACACGCCTCTTTCTGCATGCACGCCAAAAGGATTTCCAATAGCGCCCACATACACAACATCAGGATTGTTTGGGTGAATGATGATGCGATGAATATTTCTTGTTTTCTGCAAACCCATACTCTTCCAGGTTTTGCCGCCATCTAAACTTTTATAAATTCCTTCTCCAATATTGATAGAATTTCGGGGATTGCCTTCTCCTGTGCCGGCCCATACCACACTTGGGTTACTTTGGGTGATGGCTACCGCTCCAATATTTTGAATAGACTGCTCATCAAATACCGGCGTCCAGTTACCACCTCCATTTTCTGTTTTCCATACACCCCCACTCGCTGTACCCAGGTAAATAATATCCGGATTGGTATGCACAGCGTCTATGCTTGTAACCCGGCCGCTCATACCAGCAGGGCCAATGCTACGGGGCGCATAGGTTTTAAATTGTTTAGAGAGATCAATTGGTTGGGAAATAGCAATGAGCTGAGCACCCATTGATGCAATGGCGAATAATAATTTTCTCATACTAATAATTAACGTTTGGACACGGAATATCTGTAATAAAACCACAACTACAAAAAGTGATTTCGATTTGTTGCCATTATTTAAGTGTGCGGTAAAAAGCCATCATAAAGTTTAAACAATACAAGTACTCACAAACAGGTACAAATTCCATTTATCAGGTTCATGCTCATTCGGCTTCCCCCACTTCTCAGGCTTGAAAGATGTTTATTAGCGGGTGCTGTCTCAGATTTTCGGTGGAAATTTTAATTGATTTCTTTTGTTTCAGCCGCCAATCGGCATGAATTCATCATTAATAAAAAATCTTATAAATTTTATTTTACATATTAACGTATTTAAAATCAATATATTAGGTAATTATACTTTTTGCACAGTAAAATTACCATGCTAAAAATCTGCGTTTTCCGAAAAAACAATTTATGTTTGTTCTGAATTTGAGAACGACCATTACCTCGGTTATTCCAAAATTCTGATTCAGATCTCCAGTATTTCTTAAATGCTCATCAGTTTTGTCTGAAACCCAAAATTGATCACTTGCAGAAAAGCCGCCGTTAAGTAAACCTCAAACCACAAAGAAATGAAACATTACTCTACACTCTTGTGTGCAGTAGTTCTTACTGTCACGCTTTTTTTCTACAACAACAATGGCCTTCAGGCGCAATGCGTAGCACCCGGCATGAAATTTATGAATCCAGTGCTGGTATCGGGAACGGCTGGCACTATTGGTGCGAAATACAAATTTGCCTCAGTGATAACTGGTGTTGATGCAATGGTTGCTATTACCGATATCGTTGGTGGCGCCAGCCTTACCAGTATTGATGACAATACGTTTGGGTATAGTGAGGCATGGCAACCGGTGGTGAAGACGCCTTTAACTATGGGTGCCATTGAATCTTACGTGAAGTTTAAAATGGATTTTGTAGACTCCAATGATGAAACTGATTATGTTTTCATTTGTTTCACATTGTCTGCAATTGACGTAGACGGAGACAATGACAGGATACGGGAAATGATTGCCGCCAACGACTTTACCAGTTATGGCGTTTCTAATGTAACCACCCTCGCTCTGTCACAACAGGGTGGCTTGCTAAAAGCGATTAGTACTATTTTAAACTTTCCTGGCATTGATACTTCAGCATACGTTAGTAACATCAACTACCGCTACATCAACAAGAGTAAAATAAATGAGATTAGGATAGGAAGTGTCACTGATCCAACTTTTATTCCACAGGATAGATTCAGTTGTATCTATTTCAGGCCAATCAATATTCCAAATGTTATAGTGCTCCCTGCCCAATACTTAACCTTAAATACAGTTAGCAATGGTAACAAAGCCATCTTGAACTGGAACACAAACGAAGAAATTGACATCAACAATGTGGTTGTGGAACGATCGTTTAATGGTACAACTTTTTCTCCCATAAAAACAGCCATTGCAACATCCAGGAAAAATAACTTAAACAACTACACTGCTTTAGACGCATCTGAAGAACTGAACGGCAGAACAATTGCATATTATAGAATCAGGCAAACAAATGCCTCCGGCAAAATTAGTTTCAGCAATTTATCGTACCTGCATTTATCGCAAAGCCTGGGTACTAAAATGGAAACTTCGCCCAATCCATTTACCGAAAAAATAAAAGTACAATTTGACAGCAATGTTAAGGGTAGTGCGGAAATCCGGATCTCAAGTTCGACAGGCTTGAACCTTAAGTCTAAAAAAATAGACATCGCACAGGGAAAAAACGATTTATATATTGACGGGCTTTCGTCCATGCCGGCTGGGCTTTACTTTGCCAAGCTACTCGTAAATGGAGCGGTAGTAGAAACCAAAAAAATTATGAAATAATATTTCAGCCATACAACAAAAGTATAAAGGGACCCATGCTTGTCAAAAAGCCGGGTCCTTTTGTATTTGCTAAAGCTCTTTGATCCAGGTTTTTTCATTGCTCACCCTAAGGCAGATCTGTGCAAAAAAAATGGTCTCCATTATAGGAGACCATTGTGCTTATAAGCCTGAAACATAATTTTACAAGTCTTCTTCTGGCTCTACCGCATCATCCTCATCTTCTTCGGGTTCCACTGCTTCATCTTCATCTGTTGGATCTGCCTCAGAAATAGTTATTTTGATGTCAGTTTGAGTGACTCCTGGTGCAATTTGTTTGACAACTGTTTCTTCTGAATTGCCATTTTCATCCAGAACAACCGTGGTTTCTTCTAATTCAATTTCTTCCTCCTGCTCGTCTAACTGTGTGATGGCAGCAATACTATCGCCCTCATCTACTTTTATAAGTTTAACTCCCTGCGTTGCACGCCCTAGTTCGCTTATCTTATTTACGGCCATCCGGATGGTGATGCCCGATACGCAAGTGATCATCAAATCTTCCTGCTCCGTTACATCTAATAAACCTACCAGTCCGCCAGTCTTGTCGGTAACATTAATGGTTTTTACACCCTTACCTCCACGGTTGGTTATCCGGTAGTTTGGCTCACCCGTTTCAGGATCGTCCAGTTTCGTACGCTTACCATAACCTTTCTCGCTCACCACTAAGATGGTTTTTGTTTTATCATCTTTGGCCACACAAACCATTCCAACCACAGCATCGTTCTTTTCATCTACTTCAATACCAAATACTCCTATACCTCCCCGGCCGGTAGCCCGCACTTTGCTCTCTGGGAAACGAATAGCACGACCACTTTTTACAGCCATCATTATCTCACTATTACCATCCGTCATCCTTGCAGCTATCAACTGATCTCCTTCCCTGATGTCTATAGCATTGATACCGCTCTGGCGAGGGCGGCTGAAATCTTTCAACCTTGATTTGTTGATGATACCATTCTTGGTACACAAAACAATAAAGTGATTGTTGATGTACTCTTCATCCTCAAAATTCTTCACGTCAATGATGGCTCGTACTTTATCATCCGGCGCTA
>JANPJW010000149.1:0-2582 GCA_031425715.1 Chitinophagaceae bacterium
TTTGGTAAATACTTCCCAACCTATAAGGGTGAAGCAAAAAATACAGTAACAATAGAGCATTTGCTTACCTACAGTTCGGGCATACCCAACAGTGCCGACAAACTTGGCATGCAACCCTATCAACTGCCCATTACGATTGATGCGTTCATAGATAAATACTGTAGCGGCAAACCGGAGGAAGTGCCGGGCACCAAAAGCAATTATAGCAATACGGAGTACATCATTTTGCAAAAAATAATTGAGAATGTAACAAAGAAATCTTTCGAAACAGCACTGCGGGAAAATATCCTGCAACCCTTAAAAATGGAAAATACCGATATGCTGTACTCAAAAGATATTGTAGCCGGGCTTACAAATTCGTATACAATCAATGATTCTACCAAACAAGTTTTCGTTGATGAGCCCTACTATATTGAGAACTTTTTTGGGGCAGGTGCCATGTATTCTACCGTAGAAGACCTGTTGAAATTTGACGTTGGTATTTTCAATTACAAATTGCTCAACGAAAACAATACAGCCATGATGCTGGCTCCCAATAAAAAATTGAATGATGTTGCATTTGGTGTTTGGTATGCAAGCGGGTATGGTGCTTTCAGCAAGCCATTTATTTATCGCACCGGCGGTATTTTAGGTTCCTGCTCCAATTGGATCCATACGATCGATGATAAAAAAAGTATCATCGTTTTCAACAACACGAATGCTACCAATTTGTATGAATTATCGGAACAATTGTACCTGGTAAGCAACGGCCAGCAACCAACGATACCGACCCTAAAACAGGCAGCAAAAACAAAAGAAGTAAATTTTGAAAATATTAAAGGCACATGGACGATTGATCTAAGACCCACCCCAAATAGCGAAGCCTACCTTAAAGACTTTGTAATTACACCAATGGCCGAAAAATCTTTTGGCGGGGAATTTTATGGAACTTCATTCTCCACAGGAAAATTTAATACCGACTGGGAGTTTGTATATTTTGCATTTACAACCAGCGATCAGGAAAATGTCTATTATCATTCCGGCTATATTGACGGCGAAAAAATGGTCGGAATTTCTTATTCACCAGACAGGAAATTTACCGCTCACTGGACGGGTAAAAAGAAAACCAGGTAAGCAGATTATTCCCGGCTGCAGGTTTCACCTGGAGCGTGGCTTACAAGCAAAAATGGGTAAGGAATCAGCTTCCTTACCCATCTCAGCTCTAATTATCTACAGCCTGCATAACAAGTTGACTAAACTTCCAACCCGTATTGTCGGTGGTGGGTCCTTGTGTTTGTTTCATCAAAATGCCGATGATCTTTTCTTTGGGATCAGCAAAGTACTGGGTGTTGAAATAGCCACCCCAGGAGAAAGTACCGGCACTGCCTTCGCCACCCACATCCTGGCCCTTCTGATCTTTTAAACCAAAAGCAAGCCCGTAGTTGGTGCCGCCGCTCCCCATCAAATCGCCCACCTGGTTGGCCATCATAAACTGGATGGTAGTGCGACTGAGTAACCTGAACCCGTTCAGCTCTCCCTGGTTCAGGTACATCTGCAAAAAATTGGCATAGTCCTTAGCGGTACTAGACAAGCCTGCACCGCCGGAGAAAAATGTCCTGGCTCCTTTTACAGGATAATCCGTATCATAAAAAGTAACCGGGTAGCGCACCCATGTATTGTTTTCTTTTTGTTGCACAGATACCAGCCGGCTGTGTTTTGACTCCGGCAGGTAGAACCAGGTATCCTGCATGCCAAGCGGATCAAATATGCGTGTCTTAAAAAATTTGTCCAAGGGCATGCCGGATACGACTTCAATAAAATAAGCCAGCACATCAAGCCCCTCGCTATAGGTAAATTTTGCGCCAGGCTCGTGGTGCAGCGGCAGCCTTGCCAGTTTTCGAACGCTTTCGCCGATGGTAATTTTTTGGGTGGTAAACAGATCGGTAATGCCCGAGTCTTTGTAAATTTTCCGGATGCGTTCATCGCCATCTATCACACCATACCCAATGCCCGAGGTGTGGGTAAGCAGGTGGCGGATGGTTATCTCTTTTTTGGCCGGAGTAGCGGCAAAACTCCCGTTGGCATACAAGGTATCCAGCACCCTGGCATTTTTAAATTCAGGAATGTAATTAGCAATAGGATCGTCCAGGCGAAACTTTCCTTCTTCCCAAAGCATCATGACCGCCGTAGACGTGATGGCCTTTGTTTGAGAAGCAATTCTAAAAATATCATCCCGCTTCAGGTCTCGGCCGGTAGCATTGTCTGCCTTGCCAAAGGCCTTGTAGTAAATAATTTTACCATTGCGAGCCACCAATGCCACCATGCCGGGCACTTCTCCATTTTGTATGGCTTCCCTGCACATATTATCTATGCGGGCCAGCCGCTCAGCAGCCATACCTACACTTGCAGGCGCAGCTTCCACTAGCGGCGGCGAAATTTTTCCAGATTTGGTTTGAGCAACAACAGGCTGCGCCAGCAGCGTAACAAGCAACACAAAAATGTATTTCATAAAAGTTGTTTAAGTATGAGGGATTTGTAAAACCAGCCGACATGAAACTTTGGAAGGCTTTTTTCATGCAGCATGATTTAACAATATAATACTA
>JANPJW010000150.1:0-29489 GCA_031425715.1 Chitinophagaceae bacterium
CTCCACTTGTTTATGAGCTGGGCGGGTCGATAGGCGCCATGAACAGTCTTACAGACATTGGGGGCAAAATAGGACTTGGCGGTAAGTACTTTAAGGATCTTAACCCCGGTAATACAGAATTTGTTGCAGGCCTCTTTTTCGGCGCTCTTTATCGGGACATGGTTGGCCTCAGATTAGAAGCTAATTTTGGAAAAGTATCTTCCTTTGATCGTGTTTTAAGTAATGTGCCCGTGAAAGATATATCCAGGGCACGGTACAATCGTAATTTAAGTTTTAGAAGTAACATAACTGAACTATCGTTGATAGCTGAATTTTATCCTCTCTATGCATTTATAGATTGGGATGTAAGAGAATTGGAACCTCCCCGTTTTTCTCCCTACATCATGGCTGGAGTAGGATATTTTAAATTTAACCCACAGGCAAATTTGAATGGTACCTGGGTAGACCTCCAACCGCTGAGTACCGAAGGCCAGGGTTTTGTAGAATACCCAGATAGAAAACCCTATAAACTCAGTGGCATGTCTATTCCAATAGGCGGCGGCGTAAAATATGAATTGTCACCCCTTGTAAACATAAGAGCAGAATTTTTATACCGGCCCACCAACACAGACTACCTGGACGATGTGAGTACTACTTACATTGATAAAGACAATGATTTTTTAAACAATGGTTTTACGGGAGCACGTTTCAACAACGCATACGCCCTCACAGACAGGCAACGTGGCGAGTACTTACCACAGACACTTCCAGGTAAAAAAAGAGGAAACCCGAAAGACAATGACAATTTCTTTAGTGTTAATCTAAAAATTGGAATAACACTCGGCAGAGAGAGAAGATGATAAAGTTAAATTAAAACAAAAAACCCCGGTACTCCCGGGGTTTTTTGTTGCCACAAACTATCTGGCAAGCTCTTGCTTCACAAATTCTATTAATTCTCCTTTGGTGATGGCAACGCCCATTATTTTATTGTAACCTTTGGCATCTACCAGGTATTGATCCCGGATGATTTTTACTAATTGACCATTGTTGATTTCCGGCACAATTACCTTGTCGAAATTTTTGATGATATCACCAAGATTCTCTGGAAAAGGACGGATATAGCGCAAATGAGCGTGCGAAACAGGAATGCCCTGCGCCGCCAGGTCTATACAGGCACTTTTGATGGCGCCATACGTACTACCCCAGCTTATGATCAACATTTTTCCTTTTTCTTCCCCACTATCCAATTTTTGTTTTGGAATAAACTGTGCAATCTTATCAACCTTTTCTTGTCTTATTTTCACCATCAATTGGTGGTTGTCAGAATCGTAACTGATGTTACCGGTAATATTTTGCTTTTCCAACCCACCAATGCGATGCTCTAAAGCCGGTGTACCGGGGAGTACCCAAGGCCTAACCAGCTTCTCATCTCTCAGGTAAGGTTGAAATTTTTCTTCTCCGTGTCCCAGTTCGGTTTTAAAACTAACTTCTATTGCGGGAAGATCTGCGGCAGCAGGAAATTTCCAGGGCTCGGCCCCATTGGCAATATAACCGTCGCTTAATAAAATAACGGGCGTCATGTGTTGTATGGCAATTCGTACGGCTTCATATGCTGCCTCAAAACAATCGCTGGGCGTACTTGCAGATACGATGGGCATTGGGCACTCTCCGTTGCGCCCATAATACGCCTGCATCAAATCGCTTTGTTCTGTTTTGGTTGGTAAACCTGTACTAGGGCCACCTCTTTGAATGTTGCAAATGACCAGTGGTATCTCTAGCATTACCGCCAGACCCATGGCTTCTGCTTTCAAAGCCATACCCGGGCCACTGGTTGTGGTTAGTCCCAGCGAACCACCGTAGCTGGCACCGATAGCCGAAGTGATTGCAGCAATTTCATCCTCTGCCTGAAATGTCTTTACACCAAAAGACTTGTATTTACTTAATTCGTGCAAAATATCTGATGCAGGCGTAATGGGGTAAGAGCCCAGGAACAACGGCACCCCACTTTTTTCTGAAGCTGCAAGAAGACCATAGGACAGCGCCTGGTTACCCATAACAGACCGATAGGTACCGGTGTCCATTTTTGCTTTTTCAACGGTGTATCTATGGGTAAAAGTTTCGGTTGTATCACCAAAATTATAACCACTTCTGAGGGCCTTTACATTGCTTTCCAATATTTCCGGCTTCTTACCAAATTTCTCTGTAAGAAACCCGATCGTATTGTCCACACTACGGTTGTACATCCAATACAAAAATCCCAACACAAACATATTCTTTGCACGGTCTTTTTCTTTTGTACCCATGCTAATGTCCTTCAATGCCTCACGGGTCATTTTGGTGACATCCATTTTAATCAGTTCATATCCCTCGAGGCTGTTATCCTCCAGCGGATTTACGCCATCGGGGTAATTGGCCAGGCGAAGGTTTCGGGTATCAAAACCATCTGTATTTGCAATGATGCGTCCACCTTTTTTAAGACCCTTTAAATTCACTTTCAGGGCAGCAGCATTCATAGCCACCAACACATCACACTCATCTCCCGGTGTAAAAATGCGATCGCTGCTAAACCTTAATTGAAATCCACTCACCCCTGGCAGTGTTCCTATGGGGGCACGAATTTCGGCCGGAAAATCAGGGAAGGTGGCCAGGTCTAAACCCAGCATCGCAGAGTTATTGGTAAACTGGCTTCCAGTCAACTGCATTCCATCCCCACTGTCGCCGGCGAATTTTATCACTACCTCACTTAAAACTTCTTGATTTGCTTGCATAGCATTTTTGTTGTTGAAGGTCACAAAGTTAGTGATAGTGAGGGGAAAATAACGGTACAAAATCCTTCAATCTAAGGTTATAAACAACACCCAAAAAGAAGCTGATTGTAGCTTTAACGGAAGTTCCCGGAAAATGGCAGCCACCGTTTAGTTTATATAAGTTCGTCGAGGTGGATCATACTGCCCTAAAATAAAAGCAGCCTTCAAAAAATCTGACCTAATTCTATTAGGTTTGCGCCAAACTTATTCTCGAATGTTAAATATTATTGAATTCCTGGAACCAGTACCTGTGCATGAACTGAACGATGATGAAGGCTACACAGATGGGCAACTTGCTAAGCACATACAAATTTTTACAGAAGACCTGCCAGATATGGAGCAAGCTGATATTGTATTGCTGGGTATTTCCGAGTGGAGAGGAAACGGCTATTTTGAAACAGATAACAACGCCGCCAATATTATACGCAAGCATTTGTACCGCCTCCATTATTGGCATACGGATGTACACATTGCCGATATGGGCAATGTAAAAAAAGGTGCGTCCTTAAAAGATAGCTATGCTGCTATCAAAACTGTTTTGGCAGAATTGCTGCGTCTTAATAAAACGGTGCTGCTCTTAGGAGGCTCACATGACGTTACGCTGGCGCAATATTAC
Organism: Chitinophagaceae bacterium; assembly: GCA_031425715.1. Lineage (GTDB taxonomy): Bacteria > Bacteroidota > Bacteroidia > Chitinophagales > Chitinophagaceae > Ferruginibacter. Next base: position 3,403 of record JANPJW010000150.1, read on the forward strand.
GCTTACATAGAATTGGGCATGCAGGTAGAAGCAACCTGTATAGACGCCATGATAGACTTACGGGGAGAAAGCCCTATTAGAAGCGAAAATTTTTTGATGGAAATGCTCACCGGCGAGCCCAACATGGTAAGGCACTTTAACCACATTGCCTTTCAAAGCTACTTTGTGCATCCCCGCATGCTGGAGACGATGGATAAACTACGTTTTGATTGTTACCGTGTGGGTACCGTTACAGAAAATATAGACGAAATGGAGCCCGTTTTAAGAAACAGCCACCTGCTTAGTTTTGATGTGAGTGCAATTAAACACAGCGACTCGCCGGCAAATAAAACCTGCCCAAATGGCCTCACTGGCTTAGAGGCATGCATGCTTACCCGGTTCGCCGGCCTTAGCAGTGGGCTGAGTAGCTTTGGCATTTACGGCTACCGCCCGCAAGATGATGTGGATGAACTAACGGCCAAACAAATTTCTCAGATGATCTGGTATTTCATTGATGGCAAAAACCGCTGCAAGCAGGAATCTGCCATAAGCGAAAGAAATAACTTCAATGAATACCATACCGCTTTTACGGAAGTAGAAACACTGTTTCTGCAAAGCAAGAGAACCAACCGCTGGTGGATGCAAATGCCTGACAAAGCATTTATTGCCTGCAGCTACAACGACTATGTGAAGGCAAGCAACAACGAAATCCCTGAAAGATGGTTGAGGGTACAGGAAAGGAATTGATTGGATGATTTGGTGATGTGGAGATTTGATGATTTGATAATTTGATGATTAAATGCGTTATGACGAATTATACTTTTCGAAACGTTTACATTCTTATGTGTAGTTTTTGTTTGCTGGTAGCTGCTTCATCCTGTTCAGTAAACAAACAAATTTCCAGGAAAGCAAGCAAATTATTGTTGCAGGATAGTGCCATTCGTCAAGGGCATATCGGAATTAGTATTTATGAGCCTGCCACCGGTAAATTTTGGTACGAACATGATGCAGAAAAATACTTTGTTCCCGCAAGTAATACCAAGCTTTTTACATTGTATGCCGGTATGAAATATTTAGGAGATAGTTTGGTAGGATTAAAATACGTTGAGACCTCCGACACTATTTTCTTTGAAGGTACAGGCGACCCTACCTTCCTGCATGCTGATTTTGTAGCTCAACCCGCTTTTTCCTTTTTGACCAACAGCCGTAAGCCAAAAGTCTTTCGGGCCAACAGCAAAGATAATTTTGATGCACTCGGTTCCGGCTGGGCATGGAATGATTTTGAAAGCAGCTACATGGTCGAACGAAGTGCCCTGCCTGCGTTTGGAAACATAGTAACTTTTCGGCTAAAAAACGACCAGCTAGTGTCTACGCCAGCATCTTTTGCAGAAAATTTATATATGGTTATACCTGCAGACGGAAAATTTTCCATGCACAGGCAGCAGGATGCCAACAAGTTTTCTCTTTCGGCCGATAACACAAAGTTTACCAGCCAGGAAATTCCTTTTAAGACCGGTGGCTCTGCAACCGCACTAGATCAAATCTCTGACAGTATAGGCGGCATTCCTCTATTACAGGTTTTACCTGGGTTACAAAACGCAAGTAAACTTTTTTCTCAACCATCAGACTCGCTGTTTAAACCAATGATGCACCGAAGTGATAACTTTTTTGCAGAACAAACACTTTTAATGACAAGCAATACACTGTTGGGTTACATGAATGAAAGCGCTTTGATAGACAGCTTGCTGAAAACCGATTTAAAAGATCTACAACAAAAGCCTAAATGGGTAGATGGCAGCGGGCTTAGCCGGTATAACTTATTTACTCCGCAAAGTTTTGTGTACCTATTGAACAAAATGAAAAATGACTTCGGCTGGGAGCGCATGAAAAATATTTTACCTACCGGTGGCGAAGGAACACTTAGCAGTTATTACAAAACAGAACAAGGTTTTATTTATGCTAAAACCGGAACCCTTAGCAACAACTGTGCGTTGAGCGGTTACCTCACTACAAAGAAAAATAAGTTGCTTGTGTTTTCTGTGCTGGCTAATAATTATCAAACAAGCGCAACACCTGTGCGCAGGGCGGTGGAGAAATTTCTGAAGGGATTAAGGGAGCAGTATTGATTAGTTGATGGGTTAATTAGTTGATTAGTGATTGGTGAGTTAGTTGATTAGCTAATCAATGCTTAGTTAACTAGTCGTTGGTTGCTGAATGGTTGGTTAATTAGTGATAGGTCAGCTAAACAATCATCCTGGTGAACTTTGAAGTCGCCACTCATAAACCAGTCAACCAGTTAACTAATAAACTGATTAACCAACTAACTCATAAACCAGTCAACTACCTAACCAATCAACGAATCCCCTATCTCCCAAACATTTTATCCAACTCTTCTTTTTTAAAACTCATATAGGTAGGTTTGCCGTTGGGCGTACTGTTGGGTACTGCACAGGCAAAAAGTTCTGTAACAAGCGTGGTCATTTCTCTTGCGGCCAGCGAAGTGCCGGTTTTTATGCCTTGTTGCAATGCAATAGACCGTAGCAATTTTTCTCGTTTTGAAAACTTAAAATCAGTACTAAAATGTTTGTACTGTTCCAGCATTTTCTCCAATGCTATCTTCTCATTTCCTACTTCCATATCGGCAGGCGTGCCTTGTATAACAAATGTGTGCTGACCAAAGGGCTCCAATAGATAACCTAGTTGCTGCAAGTCTGGCAGCAGTTCTGTAAGTAATACTGCATCTGCTGCAGAAAGATCTATGGTAGCCGGAAAAAGGCTACGTTGCGTGGAAATGGGTTTACCAGAAAAAGCATTCATAAATCTTTCATACAAAATTCTTTCATGCGCATTTTGCTGATTGATGAGTAAATAACCCCTATCATTTTGCAGCAAAAGATAAGCATTGTGCATTTGCAACACCTGGTCTGTTTTTAAGCCCGAGGTTTCGCTCACAGATCTGATGGTGGCAAATTCTCCCCTGTCAAAAGATTCCTGTTTAGGAGCAGAAACTGCATTTGCAACCGGGATGTTTGATGCCCCGGTAGAAGGTGCTTCGTAAAAATCTTTCCAATGCCTAAGCTCACTTTTATTTTCTATAAAGTGTGCCTGGTTTTTTTGTGTGAAAGTCTGATAGAGAGAAGAAGAAGCAGCAGAAGATTTTATCTCATCTGTAAACGGTTTGTTCACCGCATCCAGGTTTTGGATGCCGGCATCCAGGTCAAAATCCAGCGTGGGTGTAATGCTAAATTGTGCGAGGGCATGTTTTACAGCACTCTGCACAAAAGCATACACTATCTTCTCATCTTCAAATTTTATTTCCTGCTTGGTAGGGTGCACATTAATGTCTAATTGTGCCGGGTCAAGATCTATAAACAAACAGTACATCGGGTAACTATCCCTCGCAATCATCTCACTAAAAGCATTCATCACGGCATGGTTGAGATAGGCGCTTTTGATGAAACGATTATTCACAAAAAAATATTGATCGCCCCTTGTTTTTTTAGCGGTTTCGGGCTTGCCCACGAAACCAAAAACATCCAGGTAATCTGTGTGCTCCTGCACGCTTACCAGTTTTGCATTGTAGCTGCTTCCTAATATTTGCACGATCCGTTGCTTTAGCGAACCTTTCTCCAAATGAAAAACCTGTTGCCCATTGGATGAAAGAGAAAAGAATATTTCCGGGAACGCCATGGCTACCCTTATAAACTCATCTACTATATGTTTTAGTTCAGATGCATTGCTCTTTAAAAAATTACGGCGGGCGGGCACATTAAAAAACAAGTTCTTCATAGCAATGCTGCTCCCGTTTTCCATGGCCACCGGCTCCTGCTTTTTTACCTGGCTGTTTTCTATTTCCAGGTAAATACCATTGTCGTCTTCCGCTCGTTTCGTTTTCAGTTCTACCTGCGCCACTGCGGCTATACTGGCCAACGCTTCGCCTCTGAAGCCCATGGTTTTTATCCTAAACAAATCGTCTATACTTCTGATTTTGGAGGTAGCATGGCGTTCAAATGCCATGCGGGCATCTGTTTCACTCATGCCCTTGCCATTGTCTATTACCTGCACCAGGGCTTTGCCGGCATCATTTATCAAAAGCTTGATTTCTGTAGCGCCTGCATCTACAGCATTTTCTAAAAGTTCTTTCACTGCACTTGCAGGGCGCTGTATAACTTCGCCCGCAGCAATCTGGTTGGCAATGTTATCAGGCAATAATTGAATAATGTCGGGCAAAAGGTTTGATTAATAATTTGAAAAGAAAAAGCGCTGTTGAGTAAAATATAGCAGGACATTAATCCCAAATTTCTAAAAAGCCCACTGCTATCTTACAGTCAGCTTCTAAAGAGAAAGTAAAATTTTCGGGGTTAATGGCTACAGGTTGATATTGATTTTCTATCAGTTGATAGATCTCAATTTTCTTAAACTGCGGATCAATAATGGTATAATATTTTACGAACTGAGACTGGTATAACTCCAGTTTTTCCCCACGATCTTTAGAAGCAGTAGCTGGAGATAATATTTCTACCACCAACACGGGTGGAAAATCCAAATACTTTTTTTCAATGGTCTTACATACTATAAGTAAATCAGGTTGCACAATGGTGTCTTCTGCTATTTTCCAATCTATTGGAGGATATAGTCTGCACTGTTCACATGTTTTTAAGGCTTTTTCAAACTGGATGCTTATAAGTAAGCTAGCCCTCTGATGTGCCGGCATCGGTGCAGGGCTCATTGCATAAGGTAAACCTTCTATTAACTCCCAGTTACCTTCCCATTGACAATAATCCTCATAAGTATAATGTGGCCTGTATTTATCTGCAAGTGGCATGCTGTAAAGTTAAAAAATATTTTGTTACTCCCTCAAAAGTTAAAACTGCTTAATTTGTGAAACAAACAAAAGCCCTATGATAAAGTGTATTTGCGTTGCAACTTGTTGTTTATTTTTCTCTTTACTTAAAGTAAATGCACAATCAGGACATGCTGCTTCCTGGGCAGACAGTGTTTACAAAACGTTGACCAATGATGAAAGGATCGGTCAGTTGATGGTAGTGCGTCTTTCCACAATAGATGGCAAAACAAAAAAGGTAACTTTTTTTGAAAAAGAAGTTGATTCACTCATACAACAATACAATATTGGGGGCATTTGTGTTTTCCAGGGAAGCCCGGTAAAGCAAGCCGAAATAATAAACAACTTACAAGCAAAGGCAAAAACACCGATACTCATGTGCATAGATGCAGAGTGGGGCGTAGGTATGCGAATGATTGATAGCGTGCTCCCTCTGCCAAGACAGATGATGCTGGGTGCCATGCAAGATGCCACCGTTGTGTATCAATATGGCCGCCTCGTGGGTGAACAATGTAAACGCATTGGCTTGCAGGTAAACTACGCACCCGTTGTAGATGTAAACAACAATCCCAATAACCCGGTTATAAACGACCGCAGTTTTGGCGAAGACAAATATAAGGTTGCCCGTTATGGTATAGAATACATGAGGGGCATGCAGGATGTGGGTGTGATGGCTTGTGCCAAACATTTTCCGGGACACGGGGATGTAGATGTAGATTCTCACTACGACCTGCCCGTGATCAATAAATCGGTGGTGCAATTAGATTCATTGGAACTCTATCCCTTTCGCCAAATTTTTAATGCGGGCATTGGTAGCGTAATGGTGGCGCATTTGTTTATTCCTGCTATTGATAGCACCAGGAACAGGGCTACATCTTTATCTCCTGCTAACATTAATGGGCTTATGCGCACGGACCTGGGTTACCAGGGACTTACTTTTACAGATGCGCTGGAAATGCAAGGGGTGAAAAAGTTTTTCCCTAATGGTGAAGCCTCCGTGCAATCTCTTATTGCCGGCAACGACATGCTGTGCCTGCCGGGAGATGTACCTGAAGCGGTTACTAAAATAAAGGAAGCAATTGCTGCAGGGCGACTGAGCTGGGCAGATATAGAACTGCATTGCAAGAAAGTATTGCAATCAAAATTTGATTACGGCCTTGCCGATTATACACCCATTGATTTACACAACTTAACGGCAGACTTAAATGCCGGAGTACCTGCCATGCGGAAATTGGTTGCAGAAAATGCTATAACCTTAGCATCCAAAAAGGACGATGATTTTTTTCCCTTTTCAACATGGAACCACAACAAACAAGGAGACATTGCATTGGTAATATTGGGAACCGATAAAGAGAATGAATTTGTAAAAAGGGTGAAGGCTGATTACAATGCCACTGTTTTTTACGGGGACGCACTTGTAAAAAATCAGGACGACATCAATATGCTTATCGATAAATTGAACAAGGGATTTAAAAAAGTGGTGATTGGCGTTCACAACATGGGCCGCACCCCCGGAAATAATTTCGGGTTGACCAATAATAATATTGCGTTGGTAAACGCACTCCAACAACGAACCAGCAGCATAGTATTTCAATTTGGAAATGCTTATGCTGCTAAAAACTGGTGCGACGCCGGAAACCTGGTTATTTGTTATGAGGATGATGAAATTGTACAGGCAGTTGCAGCAGATATGCTCCAGGGGAAACTGCCCTACAAAGCTGTGTTGCCTGTAACTGTTTGCAAAAGCCTGCAATTTGGAAAAACTATGTCGGCATCTAAAACTCCTATTGCCAATCAGTGGGGAATGAATATGGCCCGTATGGCAAAAATAGATTCTATTGCCAATGACGCCATTGCCAAAAAAGCCGCACCCGGCTGTGTGGTGTTGGTATTAAAAGATGGTAAAATTGCTTACGAAAAGGCCTATGGCAATTATACTTACGATGCAACAGAGCCTATGAAGGTAGAAGCTGTTTTTGATATGGCTTCGGTTACAAAAATTTGTGCCACGACTATTTCTGTAATGAAACTCTATGAACAAGGAAAAATAGATCTGAAGAAAACGCTTGGTACCTACTTACCTTTTGTAAGGGGCAGCAACAAGGAAAATCTAACGCTCAATAAAATTCTACTGCACCAGGCCGGCCTGGTATCGTATATCCCTTTTTACAAAGAAACACTGGATAGTGCAGGTGCATCGCTACCCGGTATTTATGCTGGCAAGAAAACTGACTCTTTCAGCATTAGGGTAGCCAACAGCTTATTCATGGCCAATAGCTGGAAAGACAGTATAGAGCAAAGAATTTTAAAAAGCCCGGTAGGGCCAATGGATAAATATGTGTACAGCGACAATGATTTTATTTTACTTGGTAAAATTGTAGAGGCGGTTAGCGGCTTGTCGCTGGATACTTATGTAAAGCAAACTTTTTACAATCCCATGAGCTTAAGTTCTATTGGCTTTAGTCCGCTGCAAAAACATAGCCTTAGCCGCATAGTACCTACCGAGGAAGAAAAAAAATTTCGCAGCCAGTTATTGAGAGGCGATGTACACGATCCCGGCGCAGCCATGATGGGCGGTATAGCCGGCCACGCAGGTTTGTTCAGCAATGCTTATGATATTGCGGCCATCATGCAGATGTTGATGGATGGCGGAACCTATAACGGTAAGCGTTACTTGCTCCCTGAAACAGTTGCCTTGTTTACAGCTTACCAAAGTAACATCAGCCGACGTGGTTACGGTTTTGACAAACCAGAAAAAGATAACAACAGCCGCAAAGAGCCTTACCCCACTTTATCAGCATCAGCAAGAACTTTTGGTCACACTGGCTTTACAGGCACAAGCACCTGGGCGGATCCTGCTAAAAAGCTGGTCTTTGTTTTTCTAAGTAACCGGGTAAATCCATCCGGCAGCAATACTTTGCTCGACATGAATGTTCGACTAAAAATTCATGAAACCATTTACCAGGCCTTGATGGCAGAGTAAATACAGGGATTGTTAGCAAAAGAAAAAACGTTGCTGTATCTTGTGCCCTAATTAATTATGGACATGAGAAAAACCTTTTCTATATTAACTTTCTTCATTGCATCTATAGAAATGACGTCGTGCACAGATCAATACACCATCTGCAGCCAATCAAAAAATTCAAATTTAAATGCTGCATTTCGTACAATATCCAACAACACAGATGTTAGTTTTTCGGCCAGTTCACTCTACATGCTTGACCTAACAAATGGAAATTTGTTGTTTGACCAAAAGGCAGGCATCAGCGCAGTAAGTTCAAATTTATCACTATCACTTGATTCTACCAGTTTCGCCATCAAGGTATCTGCCACCATGCCAGCAGATACATTCACCGTTTATTACAACCGGGCAAAATTGTTTCTCTCTTTGGAGTGCGGAGAAATAGATGTTTTCAATATTAACCGCATTAAGACTACCAAAAATAGCATCGACTCTATTACGGTTTTAAATACTGCGGTTACCAACGATTTCAGGAGTAACATCAATATTTATTTTTAAACAGCTTCCGTCAAAAACTTATTATAAGCCACAAAATAAAACTGCCATTGACCTTCATCAATGGCAGTTTTATTTTGAAGAAATGGGAGGCTTAGTAGCCAAATATTTCTTCAAGGCTAAGCTTCTTCACCTCTCCGAGCTTTTTCAGATCCTCCATTTTAATTTTATTTTCCGAAGCAACCACAGCATACGTATATGCCTTGTTGGCGATGTTCCTGGCATGAAAGTCTTTCAAATCTTTAAACCCGATGTTATCCACGGCAGCATACTTTTTAATACGCAAATCTTCTTTGTTGCCTTTCATTTCTGCATCAAGGTAATTAAAAATAATCCCGTCCTGGGTTATGCGTTGCGTTTCAATATCTTTCTTAATACTGCTTTTTGCAAACTCAATATTAGATGCTATCTCAGGAATTTCGTTGAGCAATTCATTCATAGCAATTACGGCTTCATTGAATTTATCTGCCTGGCTACCCACATAGGCAGCTGTGAAGTAGTTTTCTTCTTTTTTTGCCGGGGTTATGTAACCTGCATTGGTAGAGTATGCCAATGCTTTAGACTCCCTTATAGTTTGAAAAACGAGGGCACCCATGCCGCTACCGAAATAATTATTGAACATATTCACAATGGCTTCGTCTGCCACGTTGTAAGCCCCACCGTTTCTTATCCATCGGGTTTCTGCCTGCACCATATTGTAATCTGCAAACAGTACTTTATTTTCATCCTGTGATGCAAGGGTAAATTTGGTTTTAGCTGGTGCTGCTGCAAAAGCTCCAGGCATTTTGTGCAATTGCTTTAAAGATGCCGTAAGAGCAAGCAATGCCTGGGGGCCATAATACAAAACCTGGTGTGGGTACGAATTAAGTTTCTGCAACATTGCTACCAACTCTGCAGAAGTAATATTTTTTATTTCTTCGTCGCTCAATGTGTTGTTGAACGGATTCTTGCTGCCATACCTTGCATAAGAAGTCAGGCCACCAAGGATGGCGCCCTTGTTCGCTTTAGCATCTGTCCTTGCTTTTGCCAGCCGGGCCTTTAGTGATGCCAGCACCGCTTCATTCCCCTGGCAATTTGCCAACAAGTTTTCAAAAAATGCCACCGCAGTGGTAAAGTTTTCCTGCAAACCTTCTATAAGCATGGTTGTATATTCTTCGCCTACCGATACATTAAAGCTGCAGGCGATTTTATAAAATTCCTTGGTTATTTCCTCTGCCGTTTTATCTTTTGTGCCCAGGAAAGAAAGGTACTGTGAGGCCACTGCAAGCTTCTTGTCGTTCCAGCTACCTACCTCGAACCGATAACGCAGGCGAAAAATACTGTTGTCTTTATTTTGAACATACAATATTCTGGCCGGGCCCACTTTAGCTTTTTGCAAGTCTTTATTGTAATCAATCCACACCGGCTTCACCGCTGAAGCAGGCATGTTGTTCACCGCTTTTACAAACGGGGATTGCCTGGTACTGTTGGTTTCCACCGGGGTGATAGCGGGTTTATCAACCTTTACAATATTTTTATCCTCGCCTTTTCGTTTGTAAACGGCTACATAATTGTCTGCAAAATATTTGTTGGCAAAAGCTACAATGTCTGCTTTGGTTATCTTTGAAAGATCGTTTACGTACGATACCTGGTTTTTCCAGTCCAGCTCATTGGTAAAGGCATCCATCAAATCAGAAGCTCTTGAGCTGTAAGTTTCAGAAGCCAGTATCACCGATTTTTTTTGGTTGTTGATGATGGAAGTAATCAGGTTGTTGTCAAAGTTTCCTTTCTTAAGGTTTTCAACTTCGCCCAGCATCAGGCTCTTTACTTCTTCCAAAGACTGGCCTTGTGTTGCATTGCCACTCATGTAAAGTATACCGTGGTCAATCAAGGTAAAAGCCGAAGCTCCCGCCCGCAGCAACTTCTGCTTTTTTACCAGGTTGAGGTCCATTAAACCAGCTCTTCCGTTGGTAAGTATCTGGCCCACGAGGTCTGCCATCAATACATCTTTAGATTTATTGCCGGGCAACCTGAATCCGATGGTTACACTTTCCGCATCAGGACCAATTACTTCTGCCAATATAGGAGATGCAATAGGTGTTTCTGGCTGAAAAGTATATTTAGGTACGGGCTTGTTTTGCATGTAAGAAAATGCAGCATCAAGTTTTTTGATCAGTACATCAGGGTTAAAATCTCCACTCATAATGATGGCCATATTATTAGGCACATAATAGGTATTGAAATATTTCCTGATTTCAACCAGTGATGGATTTTTTAAATGCTCAATGGTACCAATGGTAGTTTGCAAACCATAATTGTGGTTCTTAAACAATTCTGCAAAAAGCTTTTCAATTACTTTTCTTCCATCAGTATCAAGGCCCCGGTTTTTTTCTTCGTACACAGCTTCCAGTTCTGTATGAAATATACGCAACTGCAAATCTCTGAAACGCTCTGCCTGCACAGCAATGTATTTGTCTATAGAAGTTGCAGGAATATCATCTGTATAAACCGTTTGTTCAAAAGATGTAAATGCATTGGTTCCCTGGGCACCCATAGAACTCAGCATCTTGTCGTATTCGTTGGCAATGGCATATTTACTGGCTACGCCACTCACAGAATCAATCTGGTGGTAGATGGCTTTGCGCATCGCCTCATCTTTGGTTTGATTGTATTGCTCATACAATGCATTTATCTTATCCAGCTCTGGCTTTTCTTTAGCCCAATCCAGTGTACCAAATTTGTCTGTGCCTTTAAACATCATGTGTTCCAGGTAATGCGCAAGCCCGGTGTTGGTTGCAGGATCAGTTTTGCTACCTGCCTTTACTGCCACATAAGCCTGTATGCGGGGGTCTTTGTTGGTAGGGCTCAGTATGACCGTTAAGCCGTTTTTAAGTGTATAAAATCTGGCCTTGGATGGGTCTCCGGTAACATATTTGTAGCTGTAGCCGGCTGCACTCCCCTGCATCCAGGCTGGCTTTGCAGGTTGTGCCATGGCACTGCATGCATACAGGGAGAGTACCACCCCTAAAACCTTTCTCGAAATTTGCATATTCATACTTATTTAGGTTGAAAAACTGGGTTCAAAATTAATCATTGGTAAGCAACAAACTTTACCGTTTGTACCTTGATTAAGGTATTTTTGAAAATCTAAAAACACGCCATGAAAAAATTTGTAAAGCTGGTTTTGAAGTCATTATTAGGCCTCTTCATCCTTCTTAATATTATGGTTATTTTTCATGCTTATAAACTCACTTATTTTTACGATCGAAGTGCTTTGGCGGTGCAGCCGGAGACTAAGAAAAGCGGGTGGAATAAAGCCAGTGATATTTTTATGGGTGCTAAAACTTTAAAACCGCAAAACCTTGCACCCGATACCATTGTACAAAATATTATCCTCACCACAAGCAATGGTCTTAAGCTTGCCGCATGGGTGATGCCTGCAAACAGCCCCAGGGGTACGATAGCCATGTTTCATGGGCATGGCAGTAAAAAATCTGCTTTGCTAATGGAAGCTGCCGTTTTTAGAAAGTTAGGTTACAACACATTCCTGCTGGACTTTAGAGCGCACGGCAATAGCGAAGGTAATACCTGCACCATCGGTTATGAAGAAGCTGAAGACGTACAACTGGCCTATGACTATTTAAAGAAACAAGGCGAAAAAAACATTGTTCTTTACGGAGTGTCGCTTGGCGCTGCCACCATTACCAAAGCAGTGAACGATTACGAATTGCATCCCTCTAAAGTCATTCTTGAAATGCCTTTTGGTTCTTTGTATGACGCCGTTAAAGGTCGATTAAAAATGATGCATCTGCCTGCACAACCCCTGGCGCCGATGCTCACTTTTTGGGGAGGCAGCATGCATGGCTTCTGGGCCTTTAACCTGGAGCCCTCCGTTTATGCCAAAAAAATTAAATGCCCGGTACTATTGCAATGGGGCAGGCAAGATCCACGTGTATCTCAGCAGGAAACAGAACTTATTTACAACAACTTGAGCAGCCATAAAAAAATGGTAGTATACGAAAACAGCGGTCACGAATCGTTTTGCAAAAAAGAGACAGTCAAGTGGACGAACGAAATCACAGCATTTTTACAATAATGAATCCAGCACAAATATCTATACAGGATTATACTTACCAGCTGCCAGAAGAAAAAATTGCGTTGCATCCGCTGGCGCAAAGAGACGCCTCTAAACTGTTGGTGTATGATAAGGGAATCATCGCCCAAAATACCTTTGCAAATATTGCCAGCCTTTTACCGGAGCAAACGCTGCTTGTGTTTAACAACACCCGGGTAATTAATGCACGCATTCGTTTTAAGAAAATAACCGGTGCCGCTATTGAAGTTTTTTGCCTGGAACCGCAGGGCGATATCACCGAGTATAGCACGGTGATGGCTGCCACTGGCCACTCTACATGGAAATGCCTGGTGGGCGGCGCTGCCAAATGGAAAAATGAAGTGCTACAAAAACATTTGCTGGTAAATGGAGAAGCTGTGTTACTGCAGGCAAAGATGGTAGATAAATTGCCGGAAGCTTACAGCATCGAATTTTCGTGGCTGCCGGCACAGGTGAGTTTTGCAGCAGTGATAGAAGAAGCCGGCGATACTCCCCTGCCGCCTTACATAAAACGCAGTACCGATGAAGACGATGTGAGCAGGTATCAAACAATTTTTGCGGAGCAGGATGGTTCTGTTGCTGCTCCTACTGCGGGCCTTCATTTTACAGAAAATATCTTCGCTCAACTGGCAGAGAAAAATATCGGCAAAACATTCGTTACCCTGCATGTAGGTGCTGGTACTTTTAAACCAGTAAAGGCTGCCAGCATGCAGGACCATGAAATGCATGCAGAGTACATTGATGCACATGAAGCAACCATCAGAGAATTGAAAGGTAAAATTGGCAAACTGGCTGCCGTTGGAACCACCTCTCTGCGCACCCTGGAATCATTGTACTGGCTCGGTGTAAAGGCAAGCTTAAACCCCCAGGAAAAAAAGCTGACGATCCATCAATGGGATGTATACAACGAACCTTTACTTTCTGGCGATGTACAACCAACGGAGGCATTGGACGCATTGCTCGCCTGGATTCAACAACACAACACGACTCATATCTTTACACAAACCCAACTGCTGATTGCCCCTGGCTATCAATTCCGGATGACCAATATGCTCATCACCAATTTTCACCAACCTCAATCTACCTTGTTGTTGCTGGTAGCTGCTGCTATTGGCGATGACTGGAAAAAAATGTATGATTATGCATTGCAGAACGATTTCAGATTTCTGAGCTACGGAGACGGTAATTTGATTTTTGATTTATAGAACGAGAGAGGATTTTTGATTGATGATTTATGATGTTTGATTTGCAAGCAACCGATCGGATTTCCGATTTCTGATCTATGATGTTTGATTTAGAAACACACATTCAGATTTCGGATTTCTGATCTGTGATGTTTGATTTAGAAAACACCTAATCTGATTTCGGATTTTCGATGTAGGAAACTCCCGAATTCATTTCAGTACCCTATAAGATTTTTCATTTAAAAAACGCCTTCTTCATCAGAAACGCACAAAATCAAAAATCATAAATCATACATCACATATCAATTTAGGGTTGTATGTTCACCGGTGTTCCCACGGGGATGTAGGAAAACAAATCTTTCATTTCAGAGTATTTAACAGACACGCACCCGTCTGTCCAGTTAAAGAAATTATCAACTGTCCATTCTTCTTCGGGGCGGGTGGCATGAATGGCAATGCCATCTCCTATGCGTGCAGTTTTGGGGATCAGGCCTCTTTGCTTGCGCTCATTGAAACGTTTATAGCTTTCCGGCGTGGGATAATCCAGCAACAACTCAGGCCCCCATTTTTGGTGTATTTTTTTAAGTACTACTTTAAAGTTACCGGTAGGTGTACGTTTGTCTCCCTCCCGCATTTTATCGCTCAGGTCTTTGCTGCCAAATACGATGGGGTAAGTAGCATACCAACCTTCATCGTCATATACTCTCAATTCGTAATCACTTTTATCTACAATAATATAATAGGGATTACTGGCCGGGTTTTCTACAATTTGTTTTGCAATAAAAGTGGGTTGATCATTTTTGGTGACGGTGCCGGGCACAAATGCCATCAGCATAAATAAAAAAGAAAAAGCAGTGAGGGCGAGGAAAAATCGGTGTTTCATTTTTCTTGTAAGATTTTGCTTTAAATGACAAACGTTGTGCCACGCATAATTATTTTACTCCTGTGCATAACATTAACAAAGATTAATGAGTCAATGGGGTTTGTACCCAATCAGGCTGATAAATGGAGCCGCATATTTACCTGTAAGTTTTACCAATATATTACCTGCAAAATTTATATAACGCTTTATCCCGGGGCTGTGTGTTCCATAAAAACCATTCGTCAATTCCAGGGTAAATCCATGTTGCCTGTAGATTTTCCTATAAGACTGAATGCTTAGTATTCGTTCCGTCCAGGTGCCCGTATAAGGGTTGCAAGTATTGGCCCAATGGTTATCAGGTTGAGGCATGGTACCATTTTGTAAATAGGCATTAATGGCTGTTACAATATCAGCCTTTATCAAACCTCTTGTTGCTTTGCTTAAACTCAACAAATCGGCTTTTGATAATTGCGGAAAAAGGTCAGCAATGATTTTTTTCCTCGACTCGATGAATGGCTCCGTTTTCTCGGCACCGGCTAAAACTGAATCCTCCGGATCGCAGCCCAGTAATTCATCCTGCAATTGCAACTTTTCCAATTGCCTGCACTTAATAAAATTATCCGGATTGGATGCTGTGGTAAACACTGTTACCATTGCGGGGTTCATCTTTGCTATTGTTGCCAAAAAATGTTCCATGCTGTAAATATGTTCTATCACATCTGTGGCTACCACGGCATCCACTTGCTCAGACGATAGTGCAGATTGCAGTGTGTGAACGTTACAGTTTATAAAACCATCCAACTCCAGTTCAAATGCGCCCGCCAATACCCTAGAAGAACTTACAAAGTGGGCATCCATATCGCAAACCCATACTTTTTTAAAGCCGGCAAATTTTGCAAACAAACCCAGTAAACCATTGCCTGCTCCAAAATCTACCAGATGAATCTCAGCTTGCGCTTTAGAACTGTGCCGCATCAATTGATCCAATACGCCTGCGTAAATTTCAAGATAGTATAAATGATGATCGAAGAGATGCTGCAAGTACCTTTTGCTATAGGCGCTCATGGGTAAAGCACCAACATCTAATGCCAACAGTTTTTGAGAAAACGGCCGAATAAATTTTTGAAATTCCCCTGTAGATCGCATACCTGCAAAATAGGGAAATCGCATAAAAAAAACTTCGCAAACTTTAATGATTCATTTTAAAGTTTGCGAAGCAGAAATTTTAAAGACAGAAAAATTACAGATTGCTAAACCTGAAGCCAACAGTAAATGGCCGCACATCCAGGCTATTTTCATACATTGACTTTGGACTATAACTGCCATACAAACGTACCGGACCAAGACCCAACTCGGCTATGTAAGAGAGTTTAAACTTTTCCAGGTCGTACTCACCTTTATTTTTTTGCTTGCCTCGTTCGTCACTTTTTTGTTTGTTGCGTTGACTATACAAATAGCCTGCGCTTGCACCAAAGCTAACACTCACACCCTTCTTAGCGTAATTAGGATGGCTCGTAAAATTAATCATGAACGGCACAGTCAAATAATCTGCGGCTAATTTGTTTTTGCTAAAGCCAATGGAATCTTCAAAAATAAAAGCATTGCTTGTTTGCTGACCGCCGCTGTAGGGTATTGTTCCATTTTCTCTGTAACTGATGTCAGACTTAAACCTGTAATTGTTTAGCTCCAGCCCAAGGCCATACTTAAGGTTTACGTAGTTTTTTACAAGGCTTAGCCGCTGCATAAAGAACCAAATATTTAAGTTGATACTTTTGCCGGTGCGCAGTTTAAAATCGCCTTTACCAAAACCCGGTGTACCAGGTTTGTTCACCAGGTAGCTGCCCGTATTACCATAATCCGTTTGATCGTTGTAATTAGCAAATCCGATATCTAAAACACCCCAGTTGGTTTCTACTTTAGAGTTCGTTTTGCGGCGTGGCTCCCTGCTCATTACAACGCTGTTATCTTTATCTCCATTCTCTGAGCCCTTTTTATTGCGCTTGATGATGAGAATGTTTCCAACACGGATAGTATCGTTGTTGGTTGCAGAATAGGTAGTATCTGCTTTACTGATTTTTACGGGAATACTGTCTTCCTGTGCTTTGCTGCTGAGGCCAATAAATGCCATGGCCATTAAAAGGGTAAACTTTTTCATTTTGTACAATTTATGTGTTTGAAGATTATTTTACTGCGAATTCAAATCCTGCGATTTTTAGGCTACTGCCGGTTTTTATATTGGCTGATCGGGCTACGGTTCTTTTTAGTTTTTTAAAAAATACACCGGCTTTGGTGCGGCCTACAGCTTCTGCATCCATGCCTAAGATGCGATCGTGGCTTACCTCTTCAGCCTCTTCAACAGAAGCCAGTTTTGCAAAGCTTTGCTTTGTTTCTACTATTTCCCTATCAATGATTTCCCTAACAGGCCGGGCAGGGGAACTGGCTAATCCCGTAGACATTATTACCTGGTTGCTGTTTGCAGGCAACTTAACAGGATTATTGTTGGTAGCCAGCACCTTGGCTGGTACTTCGTTTGCAACGATCTTATTATCGTACTTGCGTTCTTTCAAAGCTGGCGTTTTCGCACTGGCCAACTCCTTAACGTTATTTGTACCTACCAGCCTTTGTTTGGCAGGTGCGATTTTATAATCTGATGAACTCGCCTGCCTGGCTTCCAGCTTAGCCGGTCCGGCTTTAACGATTTCGGTTACCTGACTGCTTGTGTTGTTGGCTTGGTCTTGCTCTTTTCTATTATTGATTTTGCCAGGGTTGTTGCCTTTGTTTTCCCGTTGTTCATTGGGAGATTGTACAAAATCCACACCTGTTTGACCCTGCTGGCGCAATAACATCACAGCTGTAAAAAAACCTGCTACCAGTAAAGCCGCTGCTGCCGCCCATTTTACAAATCTTAACGATACGATGCTAGTCTGCTCTTTTTTATACAAACTATTTTTGTGGTTAAAAACGATGGCTTCTGCAGGGAGGCGGGTCTTGAGCAATTGATCCCAGTTTTGCTTCAGTGCTTCATCGGCTTCTATATTTTTTTTCAACTCCTGGCTGCTGCTTTCGGGCAATTCATTGTCCAGTTGAAGCAACATGGCTTCTTCCATATTTTCTTCAATAGCAGAAGAGCGGTACAAATTATTTTTATCCAGAACAACCGTATCCCCGGCAGGCAATACCAGACCCTGCAATAGCTGAAGCTCCCCGCCCAGGTAGGGGTGCTGCTCTATGAAAGCATCTACAGCTGCTTTCTCTGTTGCAGACAATTCATCGTCTACATACAGCAGAAAAAGAGATTCATAATTATCGAGGTTAATGTTCATTACTTTACTTTTTTTGATCAAATCACATTTTCCATTTTCACGATGTAGGCCTTTAACTGTAACCTGGCCCTGTGCAGATAGACTTTTACCTGGCTTTCATTCAATCCTGTTATTTCGCCAATTTCTGCATAGTTGTATCCTTCATAGTCCTTCAGCATCACCAGGCTTCTTTGTGTTTCACCAAGTTTGCTAAGCGCCTCATCTAAAATCCTTTTGGCATTGTGCTGTATGTGCCCGCTACCCATTGCCATTTCTCCAAATTCATCCCGCAGGCTAATGCGTTTTTGCTTGCGAATGAAATCTATCATTTGGTTATAAGCGATGGTAAACAAATAACTCTTCACTTTTTCTGTTTGTACCTTTTCCCTCGTAACCCACAATTTTTCAAATGCGCTTTGCACCACATCTTTGGCGTCTTCTTCGTGTCGTAAATTTTTAAGAATAAACCGATATACGTTATCCGCATAACTATTTACACACTCATTATATTCTCTCTCAGTCATAAAAAATTGTAAGGCCAAAAATATATGATCCAGTTGGTTTTGTAGTAGTACGCACTTGCGTTTAAAAAGTTACAAAAAGAAAAAAAATTATGCTTTGTGTCTTAGAATGCCATCTGTAATGGAAGGAAAAGGTGCTGCAGATGGGTGGGGCCTGCACAACCTGCTGCACTTTGCAGGGGGGATTGGATTGGTTGAACCTAAACCCGGATTCTCTGCTGCCATAATGATACCAGCAGAAGCCAACACCAGGATGTAAAAAAGCAATATTTCCTTTTTTATTTGCATGCCGCAGTTTGGGAGTAGGACGAAAATACTTTCAAAAAGTTACAGGTACTCCATTTGTTATGTTAAGAAATGTTAATATTTATCAATCCTTCATCGTTTTCTAACCACCCAAGAGCTCTACAATTAAGCGTTGCACATGATCACATTTGTTAGATTTGCAGATATTTTAAAAATCAATCAGCATGAACCAAAATTTTGCTACCCGGATAGGAGCCGAAATAGAAGAAATAAAAACTGCCGGCCTCTTTAAAAAAGAGCGGATCATTACCAGCGAACAAGGAGCGGAAATCATTGCAAATGGTGCAACTGTTCTTAATTTTTGCGCCAACAACTACCTCGGCCTTTCCTCCCACCCAAAAGTGGTAGCAGCCGCAAAGCAATATATTGATGATAGAGGTTACGGCCTTAGCAGTGTCCGTTTTATTTGTGGCACACAGGATATTCACAAAGAACTGGAACAGAAACTTGCGAGTTTCTTGGGAACCGAAGACACTATTTTATATGCCGCCGCTTTTGATGCCAATGGCGGGCTGTTCGAACCCTTGTTCAACGAAGAAGATGCCATCATCAGCGACGCCCTTAACCATGCTTCTATTATTGACGGCGTAAGATTGTGCAAGGCACAGCGCTTTCGCTACGAGCACAACAACATGGAAGACCTTGAGGCAAAGCTGAAAGAAAGTGCTCATCTACGTAGCCGCATCATTGTGACGGATGGTTCTTTTAGCATGGATGGTACCATTGCACAGCTGGATAAAATTTGCGACCTGGCAGACCAATACGACGCCATTGTAATGATTGATGAATGCCACAGCAGCGGCTTTTTAGGAAAAACAGGCCGTGGTACGCATGAATACAGAAATGTGGTGGGTCGGATAGATATTATCACCGGCACCCTCGGCAAAGCGCTGGGTGGAGCAAGTGGAGGTTTCACGTCCGGCAAAAAAGAAGTAATAGAAATGCTGCGCCAGCGCAGTCGCCCCTATCTTTTTAGCAATACCGTAGCCCCCAGCATTGTGGGTGCTTCTATTGCTGTGTTAGATATGCTCAGCAACACCACCGAACTGCGTGACCAGCTTGAATTCAATACCACTTATTTTAGAAAGCAAATGACCGACGCTGGTTTCGATATCAAACCCGGCGATCATCCCATTGTACCAATCATGCTGTACGATGCAGTATTAGCGCAAAACTTTGCAGCTAAACTATTGGAGGAAGGCATTTATGTGATAGGTTTCTTTTTTCCTGTCGTGGCCAAAGGGCAGGCCCGCATCAGGGTACAATTGAGTGCTGCGCACACACAAGCACATTTAGACACAGCCATTGCTGCTTTCATCAAGGTAGGTAAGGAACTTGCAGTGATCAAATAAAGACGTTATTCAACTTAACAAAGAACCCATTGCAGCTTGCAATGGGTTCTTTGTTTTTATAATGTTGCCTGTGGGTTCACCGCCTTATCCCGGTAGTTCTTCCTGTATAGCAAGATCAAAATTATTTTCCTGTTCGGGTATCCATTTTGGGAGTTCCTGTGGTACAATGCGCCAGCCGGCATCTTGCTTCAGCATCGAAAACATGATGCGGTTACCTCTTTCATCTATCGTATCTACGCTCAACTTGCCTTGCAGGGAGGGATTGGATTTTCTAAAATTAAATTCCTTTAAGTACCCATCTACTTTGAATAACCGGGTGAACTGTATATTCTTAATTGCGTGCATGTGTTTGTTTCCAAACTTAATTGCAAATACTATACTACAATAACTGATTGTGGATATTTAAACCAAAATTAATTGAGTAGAAAAGTATTCGCTGCAAGCTCGAAAATTTGGCAGTCCGCCGATACAAAACGCTGCCAATATGAAGATTGAAGCAAGAACGTTCGTTCTCGAACAAGTTATCCGACAAATCACCCTCCATTTGCGCCTATGGCTCAAATTGAACAACCACTTACGCATTGCAGTTTTGACAAAGGTTTTTGGAAATCTAGTTTAGTCTTTCAAAATATTAATCCATACAAATTGACTGCAATGAAAAAAGGGTGCTTTCTTTCTCTGTTAATCTTGAATTTTTTTGTAGCCTACACGCAAAGCGTTGGAATCAATACTGATGCTTCGCTGCCCAATGCCAGTGCGATGCTGGATGTGAAAAGTAGTACGAAAGGAATGCTTATGCCAAGGATGTTACAGGCACAGCGAAACCTTATACCATCTCCTGCTGCAGGGTTAATGGTTTATCAAACAGATAATACGCCGGGGTATTACTATTACAATGGTTCTGCATGGGTTCCCTTAACTGGGGGAGGGGCCATTAATTACTGGACAGCTAGTGGAAGTAATATTTACAATAACAACAGTGGCAATGTGGGTATTGGCACTGCCGCCCCTATTTACAAACTTACAGTACAAACACAAACTAATCAGTTTGGCTTTACACATACGGATGGCGATGTTACTTTAGCCAGTTATATTGGGGTTTTTCAGGGAGCATTGGGTGGCTGGCTGGGAACAAGAACCAATCACCCGTTATATTTTTATACAAATAACAGCGCCCAGCAGATGACTTTATTACCAAATGGCAATGTTGGAATTGGTACTATTAACCCCACAAATAAACTGCAGTTAACAGGCGCAACGCCTGGCTTTGCTGATTATGATTTTGCTATTGGCCGCAATGCACAATCAATGGCAATTTACCAGGGGCCTAACTTTACTAACCTGGCATCCACCGCAAACTTTTCAATCAACCCAAAAAATGGAACAGGGAATGTTGGAATCAATGCAGGTAATCCCACCAATAAATTACAAATTGGCAGTATAGGTGCGGCCGGGTATAATGGTAATGATATAGCGTTTGGAAATGGAACCCAAGCAACCGCTGTTGCCCAAACCAGTACAGCTTCTCAATTTGCCAGTAATACCGATTTCGTTTTTTTACCAAGATATGGTACTGGTGCTGGAAGAGTAGGTATTAATACCAATACCCCAAGAGCTCCGTTGGATATTGCTGGTGATGCGGTGGTAAATGGTCCCGGGCTGTATGTTGATTACGCATACTTTGCATTGAGATATTCAAATTTTCAGCCAGATGCATTTTCAGGTGGAACCACTCAAGCAAATTATCAAAGGGTGTCAATATTCGCTGATGGAAGAATTGTAGCCAGTGAATTTAATGCCAATTCCGATGCCAGGATAAAAGATATTAATGGTGTCAGTAATGCTTCAAAAGATCTTGAAACTATTAACAAATTGCTCATAACCGACTATTTTATGAAGGATAAAGTAAAGTTTGGAAACCAGCAATTTAAAAAAGTAATAGCCCAGGAAGTAGAAAAAGTTTATCCTCAAGTTGTTTCAAAGCACACAGATTTTATTCCCAATGTATACCAGTTAACCAATAAAATAACGAAGGCTGAAGCTGGGTACTTGCTACATTTCAATACCAATCACAACATCAGCAAAAGTGCTAAAAAAATACAGGCATTGGTGGAAGGAAAAGGAATGGAGCAATTTGATATTGTTGCAATAATTTCTGCCAATGAAGTAATTGTAAATGCCACGGAAATTAAAGGAGACAAAATATTTGTTTACGGCGAAGAGGTAGATGATTTTAGAACGGTGGATTATGAGGGGCTAACCACTCTTAATATTTCTGCTACGCAGGAATTAAGCAAGCTGGTAAAACAGCAGCAGGCATTGTTAGAAGCGCAGGATAAAAAAATTGAGGATTTAGCTGCGGCTGTAAAGTTATTACAAGGAAAAAGTTGCAAGGAAAATCACTCCACAGTTTTTACTAAACTCTAATTAGATAACACATTTTATAAAAGCATACATCATGAAAAAATCAATTTTGTTCGTAGTAGCGCTAATCCTCTTTTCTTTCTATGGAGTGGCGCAAAACGTGGGAGTTAATACCAGCACGCCCGAGGCATCGTTGGATGTAAATGGAGATATTGTAATAAGACCCGGCAACTTAAATGTCCCCGATGGCATTACGCTCTCCCTTGATGTAAATGCAGCTAAGTTTAGCTACTATAGGATAGAGGGCCCCACTGCAGACTTTATCCTGGCCGGCATTGCCGCCGCTGTAGATGGGCGACAACTGAGCTTGTTTAACCGGAGTGGTTTTACGATGCAGCTGAATAACGAAGATGCAACTGTAGTTGCAACCGATATGATTGTAACGGGTACCAATGCCGACATCAGCATCCCCAACAAAGGCATTGTAACCCTACAGTACGATGCCAATGAGGGGAAGTGGATTGTTAAAAGCAGCAGCAAAGATGCTGTGGGAAGTGGTATAAGTTTTTGGGACACCGACGGAACACATATTTACAACAACAACACTGGCAATGTGGGCATTGGCACAAACAATCCATATACCAGGCTTACTATTGAATCGCCCTATAATACTTCCGGCTGGTTTCATATCGGCAGAAATGGAACGGATTCTATCGTGCTAGGCGAGAGTATTGGTGGTGTTTCGGCAGGGCTGGGAACATCCACACCTCACATTTTGCGTCTTACTTCCGGTACGCTGGGAAGGATACAAATTATACCGGATGGAAATGTAATTGTTGGTGACAATTTTGTACCTCCGTTTGGGCGCTTTACTGTCCGCACACCAAATAATAGTTGGGGTATCTCTCACACCAGCGATGGAGGTAACATAATAGCTACACAAATCGGAGGTACTTCCGCAGGCATTGGCACATTCTCTAACACAAACATGCGGATTTTCAGCAACAGTTTATCAAGAATTTTTGTAGCCGCGGCTACCGGTAATGTGGGCATAGGAACCGACAATCCTACTTACAAATTATCGGTGTTAGGTAATATAAGAAGCAACGAAGTGGTAGTGGAAACCGGCTGGGCAGATTATGTGTTTGACGAAAAATACAAGCTCCCGTTACTAAGCGATGTAGAAAAATTCATACAACTCAATAAACATCTGCCAAATATTCCATCCGCAAAAGAAGTGGAAGAAAAAGGTTTACACCTGGGCGATACGCAAAAAAGAATGATGGAAAAAATTGAGGAGCTGACCTTATATATGATTGAGGCAAATAAACAATTGGAAAAAACAACAACAGAGCTGGCTACGGTAAAAGCAAAACTAGATTACCTGGAAAATGGGCAGCGTAAAAATTAAGTCTTGTTGTTTTTTCATTTAGTTAAAAATACATACATGAAACATATACTCAAAATAGCCCTGCCACTGTTGTTTATTTGTGGTTTTAAAACAACAAAGGCGCAGCAAACCACAAAGGGGTTTTCCAACGGGTCAAAAGGAAGCACCAATTTTATGGAGATCGCCAGCTTTGAGAAAAATAACCCCGATAAAATTATACGACGCAAACGAACACCCAACGATCAAACAGAAAAAGAAAAAGAAAATCTGGCAGTCAGGAACCCAGTCAAAGATTTTGTCCCGGCTTTCACAGGCACAACAACGGTGATTGAAAATGCCGGTATTGACGGTAAAGAAAACCGTACACTGGAATTTCCTTGTAATAATTTCAGGGCTTTGGACGACGACGGCACTTCTTTCCCCCCCGATGTAAATGGTGCTGTAGGGTTTGATCATTTGATGACCACGCTGAACACCGAAGTAAGGATCCAGAGTAAACAGGGAGCGAACATAAATACAACTTCCTTAAATGGCTTTTGGAATGGACTGGGTGGGCACACCGATATTTTTGACCCCAAGATTACCTACGACCCTTACGACCGGCGGTGGATTTTTGTTTGCTGCGCCTCGAGGCGGGCATCAAACTCTGCCTTGCTCATTGCTGTCTCGCAAACTCCAGACCCAACCGGCGGATGGACTACCTATACCATTGATGCAGACCCTGCTGATCTTTTTTGGTTCGATTACCCAAGTCTTGGATTTAACCGGAATTGGATAACCGTTGGAGGCTATATGTTTAACAGACCCGGTTTGAGTAATGCACAGAGAAGCAGGGTATGGGTTATTAACAAGGCAGATATTTATGCCGGTAATCCAAATATCAATGTGCCATTTTTTGACCGCACAGATTATTTTCACATAGCCCCGGCCATCACTTACAGCCCTACAGAAAATACAGTGTGGTGCGTGAGTAATCATAACAGCAATTTTAACAACAGCGGATTCGTAAGACTGTTTTCCATTACAGGTACTGCGGCTGCACCTGCTTTTAACTTGCTCAACCTCGTTAACAGCGGACCATCGTGGAGCAGCACATCGGTAGATGCTCCGCAACTAACTTCAGCAGCCGGCATCAACGTAGGCGATGACAGAATGTTGCAAACGGTTTTTAGAAATGGACTGTTATGGACGGGTAATAATATTTTTTTGCCGGCAGCTAATCCCACTAGTTGTGCCACGCAGATACTGGCTATTAATCCAACCACACAAGCCAGTGTAGAAAACATACGAACCGCCACAGATGCAAATAACATGACGGCCTACCCAAGTGTGGCTGTAAATGCAAACAATGATTTGTTTTTTGGGTATAGCTCATTTAGCAATACTGCTTACGCAAGGGCAACCATTTCGTACCGGCGATCTGGCCAGGGATTTTTCTTTTATGATTATAAGGCAGGCGAAGACTGGTACGTAAAGTTTGACAACGAAGTTCGCAACCGATGGGGTGATTATTCTGCCACATTTATAGATCCCGAAGACGATGTAACTGCATGGACCATCCAGCAATACGCAAGACCAAGAGTTGGCATTACAAGCTTTTGGGGAACATGGTGGGGGAAAGTTTGCCCGGGTTCCTGCACCAATGATTTTGCTTTATCAGCCAGCAATAACAACGTTATGCGAAAGTATGAAGCCAATAATACCATTACTTCTTCTGCACTTATACAAAACAATTCTTTTATTAAGTACGATGCCGGAGTAAGGGTTAGGTTAACGCCGGGATTCAAGGCTGCACAGGGAACAAAGTTCCAGGCTTATGTAGAAGGCTGCGGGGGCATACGGTAAGAACGCTGAAGTATACATCAAATCTAACTTTTATAAATTTTGACTTTATGTTTAAAAAGAAACTCCGCCCTACAAAATATTTCGTTTTCACCATAATCACTACTGCTGTAATTACATCCTGCAACGGCCAGCCGGGCGCAGTAAACAAAGAAGCACAGCAAGTAAAAAATGCCATTACTGAAATACGCCCCGGCACAATGCCAGCCCAGGACGGAAGCTGGACGATGACCGCAACAATAAATGGAAAAAACTGGACAGCCACATACGTAATGCCGCCCGAAGTTGCCGGCAGAATTATCGGCTACTACGAAAAGGAATACATCGGCCTGCCATATTCAAAAACAGATATGATTGCGGGTAAAAAAATAACCATCAACGAAGACAATGCAGTTGATCTTTCTATGAATGATGGTTGTTTATACACAAACCCACAGGGAACAATAGAAATTACAAAAGCAGATGAGCAGGGTGCAGAAGGCAAATTCTTTTTCAGCAACACTTGCATTAGTACTAAAAAAGAAACCATTGT